>JALHPX010000105.1:0-5085 GCA_022842225.1 bacterium | reverse complement strand
ATCGTAACCAAAGCTCCTATCCGCAAGGGTTGGGTCGGTGGCTTGTTCCTGGGATTCATCGGGCTGCAATTGTTTTTGATGACTGTCCTCATGTTGTTCGAGTTTGGGGTCGGCATCTGGGGGATTAATATCCCCGTTGGTTGGGGTTTCGATATCATCAACTTTGTTTGGTGGATCGGGATTGGCCACGCAGGGACTTTGATTTCAGCCATCTTGCTTTTGTTTCGGCAGGATTGGCGGACTTCGATTAACCGTTTCGCCGAAGCGATGACTCTTTTCGCTGTGGCCTGCGCCGCGACTTTCCCGCTCTTGCACATGGGACGTCCAGAAGTGGGTTTCTACTGGGTGGCTCCATTGCCCAACGTCATGGGCATGTGGCCTCAGTTTCGCAGTCCTCTGATGTGGGACGTTTTTGCGATTTCCACGTACGGAACGGTCTCTTTGCTGTTCTGGATTGTCGGATTGATTCCTGACTTTGCAACTTTCCGCGATCACGCTGACAAGGCTTGGAAACGCAATATCTTCGGCGTTCTCGCGATGGGCTGGCGCGGTTCCGCCATTCACTGGGGACGTTACGAGACGATTTATTTGATCTTGGCGGGGCTAGCGACGCCGCTGGTGCTCTCCGTGCACACCATCGTTTCTTTCGACTTCGCCATTGCTCAAGTTCCAGGTTGGCATACGACGGTATTCCCGCCGTACTTTGTTGCTGGGGCGATCTATTCCGGTTTTGCGATGGTGCTGACTCTCATGATTCCGCTTCGCAAGTTTTACAAACTCGAAGATTTCATCACGATGCGCCACTTAAATACGATGTCCAAGGTGATGCTCACCACGGGTTTGATCGTCGCATACGGTTATCTCATTGAAGGCTTCATGGGCTGGTACAGTGGCAGCGAATATGAGCGCTACATGTTGCTCAATCGCTTCATTGGTCCTTACGCGCCCTACTACTACGCACTCTTAGCTTGTAACGTTTTGATTCCGCAGGTGCTGTGGTTTAGATCCGCTCGGCGCAATATTCCGCTGCTGTTTGTCATGTCGCTGGTGATCAACACCGGCATGTGGCTCGAGCGTTTCATCATTATCGTGACAAGCTTGCACCGCGACTTCTTACCGTCGTCTTGGGGCATGTACTATCCGACGATATTCGACTGGTCGATGTTCGTCGGAACCATGGGCTTGTTCATCTCCTTGCTCTTTATCTTTATTCGGATCCTGCCGGTGATTTCGATCTTCGAAATGCGGGTGTTGCTATCCGAAGAAGCCCACAAGAAGAGTGGAGGCAGCCATGCATAAGGAAACAGCGGAACCTTCCGTTTTTGGAATCCTGGCGGAGTTTAGCAGCGAGAAAGAACTTCTCGAAGCCGCCGCCAAGGTTCGTGACGAAGGGTACAAAGCAACGGACGCCTACTCGGCCTATCCGATCCACGGCCTATTGGAGGCTTTGGGTAAGAAAGACAGCCTGATTCCCTGGTTTATCTTGGCCTGCGGTTTGACGGGGTTTGCCGCTGCCTGGGGCCTGCAAATTTTTGTGGCGGTCATCGATTACCCGGTGAATATCGGCGGTCGTCCGCTTTTTAGCTGGCCGGCGTTCTTGCCCATCGTGTTTGAATTGACGGTGCTGTTCTCGGCATTCGGTGCGGTGTTTGGAATGATTGGATTTAACGGCTTGCCGTTGCCTTATCATCCTCTGTTCAACGTGGAAGCTTTCAAGAGTGCCTCTCGGGATGGGTTCTTCATTGGTATTGAATCCACTGATCCTAAATTTGATCGCGCAAAGACCGCGCAGTTTCTTAAAGGCCTCAAGGCGAAGGGGGTCTATGAAGTCGAGCCATAAATTTTCTCTCGTTGCTCTGGTAGTGACACTTGCGGTGTCTGCCGGTTGCTCTCGTCGACAAGCGATGTACGACCAGCCAAAGTACGAACCTTTTGAGAAGAGTGATTTCTTCGGAGATGGGCGCGCCAATCGCTTGCCCGTCCCTGGAACCGTGGCGCAAGGGGATGTCTCAAGCAATCCCCATCTGACGGAGGGCAGGGTGAACGGCGGTATCGCGACCACCTATCCGTTCGAAGTCACTCGCGATGTCTTGAATCGCGGCCAGGCTCGTTTTCAGATTTATTGCACTCCCTGCCACAACCAATCGGGTGATGGTTTGGGCATGGTAGTGAAGCGCGGATTCATGCAGCCGCCTTCGTTGCACATCGAACGTTTGAGAAAAGCGCCGGTGGGTCACTTCTTCAACGTGATCACCAACGGTATTGGCAATATGTCGGCGTACAACGTGCAGATACCGCCCGAAGATCGCTGGGCGATTACTGCGTATGTGCGCGCTTTACAATTTAGCCAGAACGCTCGCGAGAGCGATGTACCCGCACCGATGCGCGCTAAGCTGGAGGAGACGGCAAAATGACTTCGAGTTTTCAGGGAGCAGCTGACTATAGGAAGTTTGCCGTTGTCGCGGCTGTTGCCGGCGCGGCTCTCTCCGTGGTGGGCTTCGGCTTAGATAAACAGCAATTTTTTGTTTCGTACTTAGAGGGGTTCCTCTGGGTTTCTGCAATTCCTTTGGGTTCGTTTGCGCTTCTTATGGTGCACACGCTGACCGGCGGGAATTGGGGATGGACGATCCGACCTTTCTTAGTCTCAGCCGCCAAAACGATTCCGCTTCTGGCGATCTTGTTTGTGCCTGTCGTATTCGGCATGCACCAGCTCTATCCGTGGATGGACCACGAATTGATGCACCACGATCCCGTGCTCGCTTCCAAGGCGGCGTACCTGAATGAGTCATTCTGGCTCGCGCGTACCGCGTTCTACTTCGTGGTTTGGAGTTTGCTCAGCTGGTGGCTAATTCGCCTCCTGGTGCCTAGTCCAGACAAGCTGACGGACACCAAGCAGTTACACAAATCACAACGCGTAGCAGCCGGTGGTGCAGTTGTATTCATGCTCTCGGGAAGTTTCGCTGTGGTGGACTGGGTGATGACCATCGAGCCCCACTGGTTCTCGTCGATGTACGGCGCACTCGCCGTCGCCGGCATGGCCATGTCGTCGTTTGCCTTTTGCACGCTCAGCCTGATTTTGCTCGATAAAAAGTCTCCCAATATGTGGATGACTCAGAACAACGTGCACGACTTGGGCAAGTTCATTTTCATGACGGTCATGTTGTGGGGCTATTTGTCGCTTTCGCAGTACCTGATTATTTGGGGCGGCAATTTGCCAGAGGAGACCTACTGGTACCACGAGCGCGGAATGGGCGGCTGGCAAGTGGTGAGCAGCATCATGGTGATTTTCCAGTTTATCGTGCCGTTTTGCTGGTTGCTCTCCAAGCACATCAAGCGCAACGTCCGCATGTTGCCTTACATCATTGCGCTGCTCTTCACGGTGCGCTGGCTCGAACAACTTTGGTTGGTAAAGCCTGGGTTGATGGCTGGCAAATTCCCTATTCACTGGTTGGATCTGGCGGCGCCACTGGCACTGGCGGGTATCTGGGTATTGGCTTATTGCACGGTTCTGGCCAAGGCGGCCGCCGTACCGGCTCCCGCGGGCCACGGCCATGGTCACCACCACGGACCACAGGATAAAGGACACTAAATCATGCATCATCGCACAGCAGCGGATTACGAGAAGTTAGATCGCGAGATGGATTACGAGGAGAAGTCTCTCCCCGCAAAGATGATTGTGATGTGGGTGGGCGGCTTGCTCGCGGGACTTTTGATGGTCATGGGATTGATGTACTTGCTCTTGGGCGTACCCAAAGCCGTTCCTCGTCCAGATATGGTCACCAATCGCAAGATGTTGATGCCTGCATTGCAAAACAATCCGCGCAAAGACTTAAAGGTTTTCAAGAAAGAACAAGCCGAACTGCTTACGACGTACGGTTGGGTGGATAAATCTCAGGGGATCGTACGGCTACCGATTGATGTAGCCATGGACTTGGCCATCCAACGCGGGATGTTCTCGTCCGAAGGAAAGAAATGAGAATTGGTTTTCTTCTCTTTTTAGCAGCTCTAATGCCCACGGCAGTGTTTGCCGATGGTGCGGTGGACTCCGTCTTTAATCGTACCTACGGGGCGGCGAAGGATCTGACGTTCGATCAGAAACTCAATACGCAGCTGCCGCTCGAAGCGACGTTTAACGACGAGAACGGCAAAGAAGTGAAGCTGGCCGAGTATTTCGGCAAGACGCCTGTGATCTTGGCGATGGCCTATTACAAGTGCCCGAATATCTGCACGGTTGTCTTCCGGGAGACCTTTCAAACTTTACAGCGCCTGAAGTTTGACGGCGCGCAGCCGTATCAGTTGGTCTTCGTCAGCATTAGCCCATCGGAAACGCCTGTTTTGGCCAAGAAGAAAAAGAATAACTTCCAACGCAGCTACGAGAATCTGCCCATTGAAACCAACGCTCATTTTCTCACTGGCGATGAATCCAATATTCGCAAAGTAGCTGACGCCATGGGCTTTCAGTACCGCTGGGAAGAGTCGCTCAAGCAGTACGTGCATCCAAGCGGCATCGTGGTCGCAACTCCTGAAGGCAAGCTATCGCGCTATCTCTACGGTATTCGTTATGACCAGCGGGATCTGCGCCTAGCGCTTGTCGAAGCTTCGGAAAACAAGATCGGTAACTTCACCGATCAGTTGCTGCTGTTTTGTTATCAATACGATCCTCACCAAGGAAAATACGGTTTTGCCATCATGGGTGCGGTGCGCGCTCTGGGCGGTTTAACCGTCGCGGGTCTGGGTGGGTTTATCTTTACTATGCTGCGTCGGGACCGACGCCGAAAAAAGGGCAGTGATCCAAGTGCCCCGAATAATGACAAGGAAGGTCCAGTGTAATGAGAGAGTTTGCTTATTTTCCTGAGCAGGCGTCGAGTTTCGCAAGCCAAATCGACTTGCTGTATTTCGCCCTGATTGGAATCACAACTTTTTTCACGGTTCTAGTAACCGTTCTGATTCTGTTCTTCGCCGTGAAATACCGTCGGCGGCCTGGAAACGAAATTGCGACAGAGACTCCCGAATACAAATGGATGGAAGTTTCCTGGTCGCTTATTCCTCTCTTTGTGGGTCTGATTCTTTTTGCTTGGGGTGCCA
>JALHPX010000104.1 GCA_022842225.1 bacterium | reverse complement strand
GCTCTTCCGATCTCTACTGACGATACCTATGATTGCTCTTTAGCGCTGATGCCTATTCTGCGTTTTCCCAATCAGGAAGTATCCAATAAGACCGTTGACAGCATTATGCAGCGGCTGGCGATGGATCCGAAAGATCCGTCTTTCTTCTATCGCTATTTGCGCACGGATGATTTTGGCCGTCCGAAGTCGGCCTTCATGATTTGTTCGTTTTGGGTTTCGCAAGCTTTGAGTCGTTTAGGCCGCTTAGAAGAGGGCCGCTTGGTGTTAGAAGGCGCCACTCGCGCAGCTAATAGTTTGGGCCTGTACTCGGAGCACTTCGATCCGCGCACCCACGAGCAGCTTGGAAATTTCCCGCAAGCCTATTCGCATGTCGGTTTGATTAATGCCGCGTTCGCTTGTAGCCCGCCTTGGAACGAAGTTCTGTAAGGCCCTATTCATATCAAATTGTAACTTGCCTTTCTTTTGTTGCCAGGGGAGTTGTTGAGCCTATTGCAGCACTCGGGAGGAATTTATGGTGCACGTATTTCTTGTAACCGCTTTGACCTTTTCTCTGTCCGCCATGGCAGGCATTTCGAAAGATTTCGAAGAATATGAAGGCGGCAGTGAAGCCACTGAACGTGTTTTGGTGGATCGGCTTTTAAAGAACTTTGTCGTCGTCCAAGCAGCCGGCGCTACCAAGGGTAAGCTGAATCGAGGCACCCATTCAAAAGGAGTTTGCGCCAAAGGTGAACTGGAAATCGAAGATATCGCTAAGGCAAATCCCACTGCTTCCAAGGAAACAGTTGAAAGTGTAAGCAAGGGACTTTTTGCCTCTGCCGGAAAATATCCAGTTCCCTTTCTGCGTTTTGCAAACGGTAAATCTGTCATCGGCAAAGACACGGACCCCGATGTGAGAGCCATTTCGTTTTCTGTCGATTTGGGTAAAAAAGGCAGGCAAGAGTTTTCCATGAATAGCGTTACGATTTTCCCTGTCGAATCGCTCACTGCATTCAATCTATTCTTAGAAGCGGAAATCAAGCCAGCGCTGGCCGGCAAAGCAGCCGCTGCGAAGGAAACGGATCCGACCAAAGCCGCGGAGGTGGGAAAGGCCGTCGCTGCAGAAGCCCTCAAGAAATATCTCGCTGGATTAACCGCTGAAGAGAAGCAGATCTTGGCTCGGGCCAAGGCATTGCGTGACCAGGTCACAAGCCAGGGCGCTGCCAGCTACCGACAAAAGGAATACTGGAGCGGCACGGCGTTTAAGCTGGGTGATTCTATTGCAGCAAAGACTTGGCTAGTCCCTTGCGATGGGGTGACGAATCACACCACTCCGCCAGGAGCGAAAGAAGATTTTCTTCAAGAAGAGTTTAAGTCTTATGTTTCGGACAAGAAGAACGACGCCATCTGCTTCAATATGTATGTGCAGCCTTTAGATTCCAAGAAAATGGAACTAAATGGCAAAAAGTATAGCCAGAAAGAATGGGTCGAAAACGCGACTTTGGATTGGGATGCCGCAGGAGTCGACGCTTATCAGGTGGCTACTCTGACTATCGATCAGGATAGCTTGCTATCGGATGCGGACTGCAATGACCCCAAGAACGCGATTGATGTTTCGACCAATTCGTTGCCGGAACACGCGCCGTTAGGCCGCATCAACCGCGCTCGGTCACTTGTGGAACAACAGAGCAAAACTCTCCGCAGTGGAAAGTAGCTTCTCGTTTTGCCTCGGAAGGCCCCCCTATCAGGGGGGCTTTTTTTTGGCGCCCACGCCCGCGCCAAGACAAAAACTGTCAACTGGATTTGAGTAACCCCAGGCTAAGATGCCCGCGGAAGTCTCTTTGAATGCTGGCACGATTCCTGATACCTACGCGACGGTTGGCTCGGTTTGCGAGCGGCCGTTTAGGGGAGAGAGAGTGCATTCTTTAGTCCGACATTCGAATTTTGCTGCCGTTTTTTTGGCCGTGGTTTTTGTCTTTGCGAGTCCCGCTTTCGCCGAAACCGATAAGCGCGAAGACAAAGACGCAGAGAACACTCAGCTCTATTACGCTGCCAAAGCGACCTTTGCGGAGCCCAAGATTTTGGAACTGCGCCTGGGCGGTGGCTACGATCTTTCGAATCCCTATTTAAACGTTTTTTCAGCCCAAGGTTCTGCGTATTTCCTAGCTAGTTCGGAATGGGCTTTTGGTATTGAAGGAACGAAATACCTTTCGTCTAAGCGCTCGAGTACTACGGCACTGGAGAACGAACTCTCTGCTTACGCATATACGGTAAAGGCTTTCGAACCCGACTACAGCGTGATTGGCCTCGTGCGTGTGACGCCTATATCGGGGCTGGTGAATTTCTTCTCCCAACGCATTCTCCAAGCGGATATCAGCTTGGTCGGCCGCGCCGGGATTATTCAGTACAAGACCTTAAACCTCGGCCCAGTCATGGGCCTGGCGTTAGAAACCCATATTGGTATTACGCCCCGGTTTGGCGTGCATAGCAGCATCCAGTGGGATTTAGAAAAGCCGGGTAGTTACGATTGGCAGTGGAGGAGCGGGTTTCGCATTGGCCCGAGCTTTAAGTTCTAATGACTCAACTGCTGATTGTTTTATTTTCTGTCGCTTCCGTGCTCGCGAGTGGATCGGATCTCGATCTCTCTCGGCAAGCGACCTTGCTATTGCAGCAGGGAAAACAAGACGAAGCGTTGTCGGTTCTGCAGACCATCCATGGCTCGCCTCAATCCGAGAGCTGGGCACTGTCCCAAGCGGTTAAAGTATTTTATTCCAAACAGCGCTGGCCGCGGTTTTTTGGTTTGTCGTCTTATGTACGGACGCAGTATTCGGCATTGGGCTTAGCGGACGATGTTCGGCTTTTAGAGATCTTGGCTTTGCTGCGGCACTGCCGCAATGACGACGCCATTGCTCTTGTTAAGGTAGGACTGGCGCAGGGTAGTAGCTCTTCTCGCCCGCGTTACGAAATGCTTGCTTCGCTTTTGGAAGTGGCGGCCACGGCTCCCGACGAACGGCCCCAAGACGAATCCAGCGATCCACAAGCGCCGCGCAAGATGTTTGCCAGCAAACATATTTGGCCCGTTCCCGTGCAAGCCGTTCCGAAATTAGATCCTTGGAAACTAGAGCGAAAAATTGAGCCGCAGTGTGAAAAAGGAGCTTCGAAATGAAGTTCCTGATTTTATTATTGAGCTTTTCTACCGTTGTCTTGGCAGCGGACGTGGATTTGGCCAAAGCACTGGAGAAAGCCGCCAAAGGCGAGTTGCGCGATCGGGTGCTGATGGCAAAACTCGAAAAATCTTTTTCGACCAGCCCCGATGCAGTCCGCCGCCTGCAAATTGCAAATATCCTGACCTACGCCCCGGCGTCCAGTGGACTGCGCGAACGCTACGTGGAATTTATCCTGGGTAGTCCACAGAGCGAAAGCGTGTTGGGCAAATCTGAATTGTTCCGCGTGCACCGCCTGCGCGCCGAGAGATTCTACGAAGCGGGCAAGTTTGCAGAAGCCGCGCGGGATTTTGATTTTATCTTTAATTCCCCCGATCCGCTGGTGCGCGAGTACGCGATTTTGAAAAGTGGCTGGTGCCAGATGAATTTAGAAAAGCCCCACCTGGCATGGGAACTATGGATGGAATCCGCCGAGAATACGCTTAAGGCTCGCCAGCAAGTCGCTCCTAATTTGGCTCATAGCTTGGGGCAGGCCTTGATTGAGAATAAGAAGCGCACTGCCGACGATTTCGAACGCTTGGGCGCGTTAAAGCTGGACGCGACCGCTTTCGATTCCTTATTGAATGGCATCGAGCAGGGCATGGATACCATCGATACCCCTGAGAAGATGGCGCCTGTGGTGGAGATGAGCCACGCACTCAAATGGTCCGGCACTCTGGCCGAGAGAATTTTAGAGAAGATGGGGGGCACGGGAAGCCGCGCTTGT
This sequence comes from bacterium, assembly GCA_022842225.1. Classification (GTDB taxonomy): domain Bacteria; phylum Bdellovibrionota; class FAC87; order UBA2466; family UBA2466; genus JALHPX01. The sequence continues at coordinate 5,094 of JALHPX010000104.1, read as the reverse complement.
CTTTTCGTGCCGTGGGTTACCCAGTATTACGAAAAAAATGTTCCCCAGACGGCCCTGCAAGTGGCTGAGGGTTGTGCCCTGTGGCTAGAGGCTCAGAAAAAAGAACTAAAAAAGGCTAAGCCGCGTCGGGAGGCAGAGTTGCTAGTGACTTCCGCGCAAGGGCTTTTGACTCCTTGGGCTTCTAAGCGGGATTGGAAACCAGCCGAATTGCGACTGCCCTTTACCGTCTATGTCGCTAATAGCGATAGTGTGCGTGCGTGTGAGACAGGCCTGGTCTGGCTAAGCCGGCCGATGCCGGTAGAGAGCCGTATGCGCGCTCCGGTGCCAGCGATTGTGGAACAGTGCAAAGCCGCACTCGCCAAGGACGTAAGCCTTGCAGGCCGCTGGATACACTACTTCCAGCCCGATTCGACGACGACTCAGTTTCTCTCCGAATCTAAGGATCCGCTGCTCTTTGTCGCTCTCTCGCTTTTGTCGGAAAATTCCTTCCAAACTCTTTTCGTAAAGTCAGTTTCTGAAAACCCTAAAGTATACGAAGCGACGTTGCTGCCAGTTTTGATTTTGGAGCAGTTAGAAGAGAAGAAGCAGTTGGATGCCGCGCAGACCTTGTGGAATGCGTTGGTGCAGAGGCAAGTGGATGATCCCGCGGCCTCGGGAGTTTGGAAGCGCTTATTGCGCCGACAGGTCGGATTGCTCAACGAGAAGAGAGCCGGTGCCGAAGCGCTGCGCGAACTACTGGCCCGCACTGTACTCGCTCCGGCGGATCCGAACTTAAGTGAATTTGGCTACGGATTGTGGCTGGAGTACTTGGCTGAAGAAGTGGCTTTAGTCCGCAAGAATCCGTTGGAAGCGGAGGCAAAGCTAGCTGGCAATAGCGCTGCTAAGTCTGTTGCCGAAGGTCTTCTCAGTCCCGCACGGGTTCTGAAGTTTCCAAAGCTGGCATCAGCGTCTGTGGAAACGATGGCTTGGTTTGGCATGTATGACTCAGTTTGGAAGACGCTGACTTCTCCGGGCGCTATTGCTTACTCCAAAGTGCGATCAGAATCTCTGGAAGTCCGGCTGCTCTCGGCGATGGTCGAAGGGCGGATTGATCTGTCGGCCACTGGAAACTTGGCCGACCCCAGCTTGCGTTTCCTAAGCGATTTGGGAAAGCGCTTAAAGGAATCTCCTTCTGAGAAATGGCTCGATGGCATTAAGCCGCTGGGTGCGGGCCCTGTTTCGCGCGATACGTCTTATTTGCAAACTCTCACCGAGAAGCAAAAGAAGTTGCTCTCTCCACGCAAAGGCTCCAAGGCCGCGGCCCAGCAAGCCCTGGATTGGATTCAGTACTTGGATCGCCAAAAGCGCGATCTCGCCCGTCGCACCTGGTCGCACCAGTTGTTCTTTGAGCGCGCTCAAGATTCGCTTTCGCAGTTCTGCCAGCAAGCTACCGAAAAAGTGCCCGACCTTAGGAAAAACGTGCAGGGAGCTGGCTCTAGCGCCGAGCAATGGAATGAATTTTTCTCTGCATTTGAGAAAAAACTCTCTAACTGCCGTTCTCGCGAATCGAGGAGCGCATCTTTATGAAGTGGACTACGAGCGTCGCTATTTTGATCGGATACGCTTTCATGAGCGTTTCTCTCTTTCTCTACGGAGAAGAGAAAAAAAAGCAGGTAATTGATCTCGGCACTCTGGAAGTGCAGGGCAAACTGCGAGGACCCGAGATTCAATTAATTGAATCTAATCAAATGGGCTCCGAGGCTTTATTGAAACTCTCCCGAGTGGAACTTAAGAAATTGGAAACCGAATTACTCAGAGTAGGCCCTTATCCGGCGACTTCGAAAGTGCTTAACCAGGAGCCTGTGCGATGAATAGCGAGCGTCTAATGAATAGCTCCGAGCTGATTTTAAAGTCAGTCGACCGATTGGGTCGGGAGACAGAAGTTACAGGGTTCAGCTTTATTTCCTGGAACCTCGAAGGTTCGTCGATTCAGCTCCGTGTGCCTAGCTCTGCTAAAGTCGAAATCGCCGATCACGGGATTTGGCGCCAGCTGCACGATGGCGCCAAGTGGTCGCGTCTTGGCATCTTGCCGATGTCGGAGCATTTAGAATTTAGAGCCGAGTACCCCTCTAAATTCCGCCTTCACTACCAAGGCAAAACGCTTCACCTCACCCCGCGCAACGAAAAGCAGCTTTATACAGCAGGGAAGAGCGCTAAATTAACTGGCCGCGAATGGAGACTCTTAGGAAGCTCGCTGGGTCTGCACGTTGCCTTTTTCACAATCGTTCTGGGCATTCTCAATATTCCCGCCGTAAAGGAATCTATCGACGCAAAAACAGCGGCCAAGCCGGAAGCTCCCAAGCAGGCCGCTAAGGCTGGCGGTGCAATGGCGCGTGCAGAGGCCAAGCCGTTTCAGGGCATGACCTTTTCTAAATTTTTAAATCTCTTAGCGGCTAAGGAGTTTGCACAAGATCCAGCAGCTGTTTTACTGAAGACGGTGAAAAAGGACAGTGGGGCTGCGGGCGCTCCTAAGGTGAGTGACGTTGGCTCGTCGTTAGGCGGTGTGAAGGGTGCCGTGGATGCTGGCAATGGGTCGCTTTCTGGAACTCTTTCCAAAGAAAAATTCATGGTCACCGAATCGCCAGCGGGCACGGGTGGACCTTCTAAGAAAATCTCCGACAAGCAATTGGCATTGCTCAAAGCAAAGTTCCGGGATCTGCAGAGCGATTTCCAACGCCTGTACTCGCGTATTCTGGTTTCGGATTCGAGTCTCTCAGCGACTGTTAGCTTAGAACTCGTCGTGAAGGGTTCCGGTTATCTGTCGGTGGGGTCGTTCCGCGCGCGCGGCACTTATCGTCCGGATAGTCTGGAGAAGTTAAAACGGGGAATGACCGAGATTATCGACGGTGCGTTTGTAGGCACCGAGTTCTCGGGCATTACATTGCGCGGGGAAAACGTTTTCGTTCGTTAGTTTTCAATTCAAATCAAGAGGTAAAAAATGATTCATCAACTATTCAAAATCATGACGTGGATGGGTTCAGAGTGGGTTCTCTGGACACTGTTCTTGATGAGTGTTCTCACTGTGTGGGTGATCTTGCAGCGTTGGTTTGAAATCCGACGTCTGAACAATGTCAGCTCGCGTTTCTGGGACGAGCAAGCCGATAAGTGGTTTCGCGGTGGTTCGCAGTTGACCGCGGCGGATATCGAAAAGCTCAAAGCTAGCTACCCTTGCTTAGAGTCCGAAGCGCTGGAAGTGACTTTCCGCGCCATGCAGTCGGGCTCCACGGCTCCTAGCGAAGTCGTTGCCGCTTACTTGGATCAACGCAAGTTGAAGCTCGAAAAGTTTGTCGCGATCCTGGGTACGATTGGTGCCAACGCTCCTTTCGTCGGGTTGCTGGGAACGGTGCTTGGAATTATTCGCGCGTTTAGCGACATGGCCGTATCGGGCTTGGCGAATAGTTTAGAGACGATTGGGGGCGGTATCTCCGAAGCGCTGGTTGCAACGGCAATTGGTCTCTTTGTGGCTATTCCCGCTGTTATCTTCTTTAACGTGCTCAATAAGCGCATCAGTAACTTGATTCGCAAAGCGCAGAACTTAAGTCAGTTGGTTCTGGGCCAAAGCAATAAGCAATAAGGGGTGGTTTATGGCAGGTCGCATTGGTTCAGGCGAACAAGAGTCGATAAATGAAATCAATATTACGCCGTTCGTAGACATCGTACTGGTGCTCTTGATCATATTTATGATCTCGACTCCGGCAATGGTGATGCGCGGCGCGCGCGTGAATTTGCCCAAAGTGGTGAATTCAGAAGACATGAGTCATGTGACGTTCAAACTCATGATTCAAAAAGACGGCGCGCTGTTCTTAGACAACCGACCGGTTTCGGTCGCAGATGTCGAGAAGGCGTTTAAGAAAATTGTCGACAACGAAATCGCAGGCGATGCGGTGATCTCGGCAGATGCCGCGGTGACGCATGGCAAGGTGATGGAGATTGCCGATAAGCTCCGCTCGATGGGCATTAGCCAAATTGGTTTTGCCACTCTCGGCGGCGGTAGCGGCAATGCCCAAAAGCCCAAGACACCCTAATTGATTGCGGCTATTCTCTGGTACCGGGGAGCCGGTTTCGGAGAGATAGATGGCCTTTAGTCCGCAGATTGGGTTGTTGGTAGTCGCAGTTTGCTGGGGCGTTAGTTTTCCACTCATTCGCGTTGCGCTGCAATCGGTGAGTGCCCCGAAGTTTGTGTTTGTTCGTTTTGCCTTAGCCGGCCTGGCGTTTCTCTTTGTTCTTTTTCTCCCCAAAATCCGCCGCGAAATCTGGCGTATTCTTTTGCCGGGTCTTGGTATCGGCTTTCTAAATTATTTTATTTTTACGAGTCAAACTCTCGCGATGGAAACCATCTCGGGTCCGCGCGCGGCTTTTATTACCGGCAGCTACGTGGTGTTTGTGCCAATGCTCTGTAGGGCCTTTGGTCGTCCGTCGCCCTCGCGCATGGATTGGGTGAGTGTCGTCTTTGCGTTTGTGGGACTCTCCATTCTGGCCAACCCGTTTTACTCCGAAGAATCAGTTGCCATGCGCACGGGCGATCTGTTTGCCGTCTTTTGCTCTTTATGTGTGGCGGTAAAGATCCACACGCTGACGCGACTGGCAGTTTCCGGAGCAGGGGCCGTGGCCACAGCGTTCTTGCAAGTGTGGGGGGTGGTGCTGCTCTATGCACTGACGTATCCCGTGCTTCCAGCGACGTGGTTTAGCGGCGAGTGGACGGGGATAGCTTTGGTCTGCGTCGCCAGCTGTGCGTGGGGAATTTCGGTGGGAACGTTCTATCTCCAATCCATATGCCAACGTGCCGTATCGCCCCACCAATCGGCACTGATCTACTCTCTGGAACCTGTCTTCGCGACGATCTTTAGTTTTCTCATGATTGGCGAACAACTCACTGCCAGTGGCTTTGTTGGTGCCGCGTTCATCCTAACGGCTCAAATTCTTCCCTACTCCTTGCGCAAACTCCCAGTTACCGCCCACACCTAGTTACTTCCGTTTTTTGGAGACTCGTAGAGCACGCGGAAATGCGGTTCCCAAGGCGCATCGATCCGGCTTCGTGCCCGCTTTAAGAAGTGC
>JALHPX010000103.1 GCA_022842225.1 bacterium | reverse complement strand
CTAAACGGTGAACCAGAAAAGACTGCCCTTGCCAGCAGTGCTGTCTAAGCCGATATCACCGCCCAACATTTGCGTCAGTCGTCGAGAAATAGCCAAGCCCAATCCCGTGCCACCAAATTTGCGCGTCATCGAGCTATCTGCTTGCGAGAAGGCGTGGAACAAGCGGCGTTTCCCTTCTTCCGAGATACCGATGCCGGTGTCTTGCACGGAGAAGCGGTACTTGATCCGATTCTGCGTTCTTTCCTCGACTTGAACGATGAGCCGTACTTCGCCGCTCGAGGTAAACTTAATCGCATTGCTAATTAAGTTAGAGAACACTTGGCGTAAGCGGTACGGATCACCCATGACTCTGACTGGTAAGTCGACCGGGATTTCCGAGGATAAAAGCAGGCCCTTTTGGCGGGCAGACTCGTGAAAGAGATCGAGAACTTCGTCGAGCAATTGTCGGAGCGAGAAATCCGCGCGCTCCAGTTCGAGTTTTCCTGCTTCAATTTTAGAAAGATCGAGCACGTCATTTAGGATCGCCAGCAGCATCTCGCCAGAGGCGCGGACGGTATCGATATAATCTTTTTGCTCTCTAGACAGCGGTGTCTCTAGCAGTAAGCTGGTCGTGCCAATAATGCCATTGAGCGGCGTGCGGATCTCGTGACTCATATTGGCCAAGAATTCGCTCTTGGCTCGGGCCGCACGCTCGGCTTCCTTGCGGGCTTCGACCAGCGGATCAATTCGATCCGTCACCATGATCACGCCGGTCACTTCACCTAAGTGATCGCGCAACGGCTGTAGCGCCCAGCGCAGATGCATTTGGCCGCCATCGGTGCCGGGGAAAACATCGTCTAAAACTTGTAGCGACTCGCCCGCCAGAACGCGATCGCACAGCGAGCGCCACTTGGGTGCTAACGAGGGAAGCACGTCGTAGTGGCATTTGCCGACAATCTCGTGTCCCTGTAGGCCGTAATCCGCGAGCCATTTTTGGCTATGCGTGACGTAACGCAGTTGCGGATCAAACATCGCAATAGCAATCGGCGCTTCGGCAATAATCTTTTTTAGTTTTTCGCGCTCATTTTCTAATGCCTGCACCATGTGCTTGCGATCGGTGATGTCACGCAAGCAAATACAATAGGCCGATTGACCGTCCCACGAGGTGTAGGCCGCTCGGAGAGATAAAGTGCAATTAGCCGTCGGATTTACTTCGACATCGCGCTCGATGGAGAAGGGAAATGGAAAAGCGATGGGCATGTCGCCATTGGAGTTGCTCAGCATGGTTTGGGCCGAAGCATTACAAAAGCGAATGTTGCTCTGTTTATCGACTACAACAATGCCGTCAGAGGTGCTTTCTAAAACGGTACGCAAACGCTGCTTTGCGGTGATGAGTTCGCGACGGTGGCCGCAGCGTTCAAACGCATAGCGGATAATGCGGGTGACCATCGCTTGATCTGAGAGGCTGTCTTTAAAAAGGTAATCTTGCGCGCCCTCTTTAACTGTCTGCACTGCGAGATCTTCGCTACCCGAGCTGCTTAAAACGACGATAGCTGTGTCGGGATAGAGGCGGTGAATGTAGCGAAATGTGTCGTGCCCGTAGCTATCCGGGAGATGAATATCAAGGAGAATGACATCGATGGGATGAGTCTCTAAAACTTTCACGCCCTCGGTCAATGTTGGACACGTGCGCAAATGGAATTCGAGCGGCCCGCGGTGGTGCTTGAGTGCTGTCTCAACCAACCGGCTGTCGCTCGGATTATCCTCGATTAATAGTACCTCGAGGCGATTATTTTCCCTGGTGGGCAAAGAGCTCATGGGATTCGATACCACCTTCTAAACTGATAAAGAAACCCGAACCGTACGAAGTACCGATCCCAGCAATGCTACCCACATCAATGAGAGCTTTACGAAGCTCATGCACTTTTCTGTCGAGCGCGTTATCGCTCACGCGCACGTTGTCCCAGCAACGTTGTTTGAGAGTGCGTCTGGGCACGACGGTGCCGCGCGCCTGTGTCAGCGCTAAAAACAAACTCATTTCTGTCGGCGACAAAAACCGTTCGCCTTTTGGACCGCGCAGACAGCGACTTTGTTGATTGAGTTCTAAATTGGAGAAGTGAAAAATTTGGCGTGCTTCTTTTTGCGCCTGATCCACTAAGCGCGCTTGCAGACGGGCGATGAGTTCTTTGGGTCGCAGGGGTTTGCGGACGAAATCGTCTGCTCCCGAAGAGAGCGCCTCGCTCACTGCTTCATCACTCGGATCCGCGGTGACGACGATAATCGGCGCATAGGGCCAGCTCTGGCGAAGCGTGGGAATGATCGATAGCCCCGAGGGATCGCTGCCCAGGTGAATATCGATAAAGACCGCGACAGGATGTAAGAGCGATGCGACTTCCACGAGCTGCTTGGCCGAGTGAAACGCCTTGCTGGGAATGCGCAAAGTACTCTCAATTAACCGCGGCACAATCGGATCATCGTCCAAAGTGACCGTGTAACTGTAATCTCTCGACGAGGCGACCAAGTTAACATCCTTTTAAAAGCGTTAAAAATGCGTAACGCGGCGCGAAGCATTCTTACCCTTATAAAAGATTTCGTCATTCAAAAGCAAGCAAGCGGGCCTGTAGCAGGCGGGGAATACCGCTTAAGCCATTGAAAAATTTGCCGAAAAAATATTCGAGAAGAGTTAACCTATGCAAAAGGCCAAGAGGGTTTATGCGCAAGAAAATAGGCGAATTTCTCGTTTCCAAGGGTGTCGTCACACCAGCCCAGGTTGAACAAATCCTTAATTATGCGCGGTTAAAGGGAATGCGTTTCGGCGAGGCGGGCCTGGAGTCGGGCATCTTGACCAAGGAAATGTTGGTTCGGGCGTTTGGTCCCAACTACATGGTCGATTTTTTTCACCTCGTGCCGGAGTATTTCCCTGAGACCACTCGAGAGCTCTTTGAGCCGGATTTTATGCTGGAGTGGGGAGTGCTGCCACTAGGCTACAAAACGGTTTGGAAATTCTTCCGCACCAAGAAGCTGCTTAATTTGGGATTGGTCGACCCTGCGCGACGGGAATCCATCACCATTGCAGAGGAAAAAGCGCAGAAGATTTTGGGCGAAGATAAATGGGTAGGCACAAAGAAGTACCTCGTGCTCGCGGATGAATTTGTGGCGGTCTTAGAACGTGTTTACAAAATCCCTTCCAAAAAAATGGCGGGTTACGAGAAACTTGATCCGACTTTGAGATTGTTTCTAGAGAGTGGCGCTTAGCCCTTGCGACGTTGAGTCGTGAAATCGACGATGGCCGATGCAGTCGCAGATGGCTGCTCGGGCAGTTCGTTGGCTGGACGGCGAAACGGAATGATCTTGCGCGGCGTGTACTGGCCGTTGTGCGAGGAGAAGGCCTCTCGGCGCACTTGTTGTTGAGGAACACCCGCCTGGCGCAGGAAACGATCCACTTCCGCAATCATTTCGCCATTTCCGCAAATATAAAAATCTGTCTGGGTAAGATCCCATTCGTTACCGAGCTTCTTTAGGTAGTCGGTGACGCGGCCACGGAAGCCAGAGAATCCAGCAGCGGGTTGGGAGACGGCGAAGACTGTTTCCATGCCAGCTTTTTTGAAATCACTGGTGAAAATCCGCTCGTTCTCATTGCGCACGCCCAATAGGCAAATGGCTTTCTTTGGACGGTGGGTTTGAAATTCTTCGCTCATCACCATCGAGCGAATGGGAGCCACTCCTGAGCCGGTGCCGATAAAGCAAACCGAGTGCGTCGGGTGAGGGTGAAAGTAAAAATCGCCGTAAGGGGCGTAGGCCGTGAAGGAGTCGCCTTTGGTCGAGCGCGCGAGGAACTCAGATCCCAAACCGCCAGGAACATACTTCACGCATAGCTCGTATAGATTTCCGTCTTTGGTTTCTTCAGGCGCCGATACCAAGGAGTAGAGGCGCTTCTGTGGGCGTGAACCCTTGAGAGTGCCAGGAATTTGAATGGAGATAAATTGACCAGCTAGGAATTTAAAATGGCGGTCGCTGCGAAAGCGAATAGTCAGCGTCGTGGGTGTGATCCAAAACACTTCTTCGATTTTGCATTTTAGCTTTTTTGCCAGCATGACGACCCCTAAACCCGCACGCTTACCCCTCTTTATAGAGCAGGGGATGTGCCAAGTTCCGTTAGTCTTATCGGCGCATAGCGTTATGTTCTTTAGTGTCGAAGTTTTGGTCGGTAGTCGCGAAAAAAACTCCTAAGTACCGAATTCTCTGGGGTTTTGGGTGGCCAATCCTTGGGCGGATTTTTTTGGGGAGTTTAAAAAAACTTGCAACTACTTGGAGAGGCTTACTTTTTCCCAGAACCGTGTGTTTCGGGTGGTGGTGGGGTGACATCTCGCAGAGGTCTCTCGTCGGCTTTGCCCTGAATTCCTTTTTTAAAACCGAGAATGGAATCACGCAGAGCGCGGCCCAGAGCGGGAAGCTTTTTGCCGCCAAAAACCAAGATGCCGATCGAGACGACTACTAGAATTTCAGTCCAGCTAAACATGGCTTGCACTCTATCAGAGATTTTATGGCGAATCGAGTTGCGTGGGAGTCGCGCGACCATACGATGTGGTGGTCATGGCCGGTTGGCCAAAAACGATCTTGTTGCATTCGTATTCGCACGCACCGCAGGCTACGCATTTATCGAAAATCACACCAGTTGGACGCGTGGGAGTGAGACCATCGGGCGCCGGAACGTCGGCACCTTTGGTGGAGTCTTCTGGCAACCAACCATCGTGGATGTGAAATGCGCCAGTGGGGCAAGCGCGGACACACTCACTGCAGAATTTGTTTTCGGTGTAGCTAATGCATCTCGAAGTTTCTAGAACGGCGGTGCCGCCCTTGAAGGTGTATTTTTTCTCAATGGGATATTTCAAGATGGCGTCGGTGGGGCATGCTTGAGAGCAGGCGTTACAACCCTTCAAGCACGGGCCTTCCGTCGGAACCATCACCGGCGTCCACAATGCGCGCAAGCCGTGTTCGAAGCCTGCGCTCTTGAGGATTCCAGTGGGGCATGCCTTGATGCATTCGGAGCAGCGAATGCAACTAGTGAGAAAGTCGCTTTCTTCGCGGCTCATTGGCGGGCGAAGCAAAGTCTTACTCGACTTAGGAGTTCCAGCAGATAAGCGCATTGCAGGTGCCGTAACCGCAACAGCGGTTGCCGTGGCAAGCAGAGTGCGGCGATTGAGAGTCACGGGGTGCTGCGTGGGAGTAAACGCCTTCACCGGAGACTTGAACGAGAAGAAGTTGGCATCGACCGGGCACTCTTGAGAACACGAAAAGCATTTGATGCATTCGGATTCGTTGTAGACAGTTTCGTCCTGGAAATTAATGGCGCCGGTGGGGCAGTGCGTGGCGCAGATATTACAGTGCACGCAGCCTTGCGTGTCTCGTCGCAGAACTGAATTGCGAGACAGCACTGCCAGGTACGCTCCCAGTGGGCAAGCCGTCCGGCACCAGATGCGCGACAGCCGCGTGGTGGCCGACATAATACCTAGGAACAGTACCAGCGTTGCCACGTCGATAAACTTGCCATGAAACCCGGGCGCATCGCCTGCGTTCCACAGAAGCTCGTCGGACTTGCGCATCAAGGGATTTAAGACCGTTGCCGCGACTCGGGTGATCAAGACAATGGGATCAAATCCCATCAACGGACTCACTCCGCCCAGTACCGCGAAAATCAAAATGGCAGCGAGCAGATAGTATTTAAATCGAAACCAAGAGGGAGAGGGGCCTTCGATTTTGATACGAAGGCGACGGAGAATCCACCCATAGGCGTCGAAGATCGCGCCTAAAGGACACACCCAACCGCAGAACACGCGGCCCAGAATCAAGCTAACCGCGAGAGTGACCGCGCCCAGCAGAGTGATCGTAACTGCCATGCGCATGCCGCCGCAAACGGCGGTCATCACCAGCGGATCAATGCGCAGAAGTAAAGAGACAGGTAGATGCTGCGCAATCCAACTTTCCATTGGATGCTTGGTAGCCAAGATCAAGCTCACCCAAAGCGAGAACACCAGCGTCTGGACGATGATGCGAATGCGGCGAGTCGGCATACCAAGGGTCATGGGGGTAATCTCTTTAAGGCAATAGGGCCCGCTGCCCTTAGAGTTTGCCGCTTAGGTTTTGCACTGCCTGAATCGATTTCACGACGGCATCACGAGTGAGTTCACTCGTGCCCGTTGCTTTAGCGACCACGGTGATCGAACTCGCCAATTCGCGTACGGCTGCTGGGCCTTTACCTTTGAATTGCGACAAGAACGAAGCGTTTTTGGTCGGATGCGCATGCGTGCAGCTCATTTCGACAACGCGAATGTCTTCAACCTTGGCCGCCGTGTTGAGTGCGACGACCCAAGTGTGAGTGCAATTAGGTTTGTAGATGCCCTTTTGCACAACCGCGTAGCGATTGGCTTTGCCCGCACCGTCTTTGGAGTAAAACACCGTGGTGTCTTCGCCTTTGACGTTGGTATTGGCTTTGAAGGCCTTAGTCGTCTTAAGTCCGGCCGCGACTGCGGAGCCAAGCTTTTCAAACTCCACGGCCATGGATTGTTCCAAATGCAAAAGAATCAGGGCGACGGCAAACGTTTTAATGGCGATTTGTTTCATGGTGAGCTCTCCTCTTTATTTCGGATCGAAGTTCGGGGTGGTTTTTTTAAATGCAAAATGACGAGTACTAAAGCGGCAAAAGGCAGCAGTGCCCAAAGCGGATCTCTTTCAAAAAGATAGGGATTGAATTGTGAGATTCCCAAATCGCCTAGATCAATCTCGCCGCTATCGGAAGCGCCGTCCGTTGCGCCGGCAGCGGTATCCGCCGATGGAGGGGCTGGGTCGATCGCAGGCTCCGCCGTCTCGGTCGTGCCTTCAAGCGGCCTAGGGGCTTCGTCGGCAAAAGCGGGAATGGCTAGGAGCAGGGTGAAAAAAACGGGAAGGGCTAAGAGCAGAGATGCGATGGCCCCCCAAGCGTTTTGAAAGCCACCGTTCCAACGAGGGCAGTCTTCCCCGTCAATGACTGCGACGGCCAATTCCTTCGTCGCGGGCAATTGGGTTTGTAGAAACTGATCCCAGCCGCTGACAAAAAGAGCGGTGGAGAGGGCATCGGCATCCGTTGCGGAATCCGCCGCTACCAGCGCGCTCTTAACGGGAACCGCGTTCTCGACGGTCGCAACTAGGTGCGCGCCTTTTTCCTGCGTGCCCGATACCCCAATGGCGACGGGCCGACCCGAGTCATGTTCAAAGGAGAGGCCGAGTGGTTTGCCGTCTTCACTCTTTAACCAGCTCCAAGCCCAGCTCCAGGGTTGGCCTTCCGCACAGTAGCCCTTCATGAGAATGCTGGAGCCGCCGCCGTTTAGATTAAAATTTTCAAAGCCATCGCGTTCAATTAATTCGCGCGCTTTATCGAGAGCAAAACCTTTTCCAATGGCGCCAAATCCCAGCCACGCCCCGTCGATACATTTGCGCACACCGTTTTGTGCTTCCACCCATTCAAACGGGGTGGAGTGCAACTTGCCTTTGGCTCCATAGTGAAAGGCGCCGCGGGTTTGCTCGCGCAGAACTTCCGCGCGCAAAAAGAGTTCCTTCGCTAATGGGGGAAATTCCACCACGGTGCCCACGGGCGCATGGTTCAAACGGTACACCGGGCTAGTCTGAAGGAACTCGCTGTATTCTTTTTCGCAGCGCGCAATCAGCCGGTGCGCTTGCTCAAGAGTCGTTTCGGCTGCTCGGCAGCGGCCCGTGTGTGTCGCAATGGTCAAATGAAACGTCGTGTTCATATGATTGCGAGAAAGGCGGATGTGAATGAGCTTATTTTGCAAGGGCAACCGTACCGGTTTTTGAGACTGAAAGGATGCTTCTATTTTAATGCAAACACTGTGGGTTACGCTAAAGTTTCTCGCACTTTCCGATGCGGACGCGCCGAGTCAACAATACTGTTCCAGAAAGTTTCGGTTTTTGACGAAGGTGTAAGCGTACAGTAGAAGGGTCGTTACTATGTTTAATCTTGGTCTTCCGGAAATCATCATCATTGGCGCCGCTGCGTTGCTAGTTTTTGGACCGAAGCGCTTGCCTGAACTGGCAAAGGGCTTGGGAAAAGGCATTCGGGATTTTAAGAAGGCCTTAGAGGGCGGCGAGGAGGAGAAAGACGCTGAGCTACCCCCTGGTAAAACGCCTACGCACTCGGTGCACACGAAATCTGATGAGCACTCTAGCGAAGAAGAAAAAACCGGTAAACGATCCTAAGACCGGTGTTCTATGACGCATCCACCCGATGCCAAAAAATCTGACGAGGGCGAGTTTGAGAGCGGCCATCGTGAAGATCCACTAGTCGATCCGATCGAAGAGAGCCGCATGCCGCTTTGGGGGCATCTCCATGAATTGCGCCAGGGGATGATCCGATCGCTGGTGATTGTGTCGCTGGCTTTTTGCGTGAGCTACTCCTACGTCGATCCTCTAATTGTGTTTCTCGAGCGCCCGTTGCTCGACCTTTTGCCGGAAGGCAGCCGTCACCTTTATTTCACCGGCCTGACCGACAAATTTTTTATTTATCTCAAAGTAAGTTTCTTGGCGGCGGCCTGTTTGGTTTCGCCGTACTTGTTGTACGAAGTGTGGCGTTTTATTTCGCCGGCACTCCATAAGCACGAACGCAAGTTTGCAGGCCCCTTTATTTTCTTGGGCTCGTTTGCATTTTTTTTGGGGCTCGCATTTTCGTACTACGTCGTGATTCCGTTTGGTTACAAGTTCTTGCTCGAGTTCGGATCGCCGACCGATCAAGCGATGATTACGCTGACGGAGTATTTCTCACTGACGCTGAAGATGTTGCTGGCACTAGGCTTGGTTTTCGAGGTGCCCGTCGTGATGGTGCTGCTGGGAAAATTTGGAATTATCAACGCGCCGATGCTGCAGAAGAATCGGCACTACGCTTTTGTCGTTAGTAGCGTCGTGGCCGCGATCGCAACCCCGTCACCCGACGCCTTTACGATGTTGTTAGTGATGGTACCGCTCTACTGCCTCTAAGAACTGGGAATTATCGG
>JALHPX010000102.1:1892-9036 GCA_022842225.1 bacterium | reverse complement strand
TCGAAGCGAAGAAAAACATGGCCGCGGGCGTTCAGTACTTTGAATCGCTTCAGTATCAGCGAGCTATTTACCATTTTCGTGCCGCGCAACAATTGATGGCACACCGGCCCGAGGAGCCGATGATTAAGGAAGCTACGCGCTACATTCAGCAAGCTGAATTGCGGTTGCGCGCGGCAGAACTATTTCCATGAAGATGCGAATTAAAATTTTGCGCGATGGAGTGGAAATCGAAAGCCGCGTGCTTTCCGAAGGCGTCCACCGTGTCGGTCGGAGTGAATTCTCCGATATCGTGCTGCCAAGTGATGCGATCAGTCGCAGTCACGTGGAGATCCGCATTAACGAAGCCAGTGCTTACTTCACCAATATGGCGGCGGCTGGAAAGGTGCGCTTAAACGGTACGCAGAAAGAAACCAGCGAGATCAAACCTGGCGACGAGATTTTGCTCGGAAATTTCCGGCTGGTGCTTTCGGAAGTTGGTGAGGAGCCCGCAGCCGCTCCGGCAAATGATGAAGAAAAATCAGAGAGCGAAGAGGCAGTCGAGCCAGGCGCTGGAGAGGAGAATAACAACGGGTTTGGCAATGCTTTCGGTGGAAACGCCGACGAGAACGAGGCTAAACCTGACGAAGGCGGGGGCGGATTTGGAGCCTTTGATGCCCCGGCCGAACCTGGCTTTGGCGAAATGGGCGGTGGCGATGCTCCGGCGGCGTTGAAAGAAGCCGAGGAGCCGAAGGAGCGCTCACTTAGTCGGCAGCAAACCGCGGTGGATCTGAAGCCAGTTGTGGCCAAACTGGTTTTTGAAGCGGGCGCGCGGGCGGGTGAGGAAATGTTCCTCGAGGCCTATGAAGTCACTTTTGGCCGCAGCAAAAAAGCAGACATTTACTTAGATGACGGCAGACTCTCTCGTCTGCATTCAAAGATTATCCGTGTCGGCAGTGGCTACCGCTTGGTGGACTTGAACAGCCGCAACGGAACTTTTGTAAACGGTATGCGCGTGCTTGAGCACCCGCTTACCAGTTTCGACACGATCCAGATTGGCGATACCAAGATTAAGTTTCTCATCCATGATGCTCTGATGGGCACATTGGATAGAGGCGAAGCCAATCAAATGGTGCCGGTCGGTGGCCCGCGTCCGATGGATCAAACCAAGTCGGTGCAGCTGGGTGCCTACCAAGGCAATCTGGCGCTTCAGCCCCAGGTCGAAGATCTCCCCGAGGTTTATGAGCCGCGGAGCATGAGTGCTCCCGAGCCTGTCGACGATAAGCGCAAGAAAACTACCCGCCTATTGATAGGTGTCGTCGTCGGCTTGCTACTGGTCCTGATTCTATTGCCAAGTGGAGAGCCTGAAACTGGGCAGTCCACCGAGGCAACGCCCGCAATTTCCGAGCCGGCAAAGAAGGATAAACTCGCCGAGATCAAGGTGCCGCAGATTCCTAAAGAGTATTCCGAGCTCTCTGCGGACGTTCAACGCGCGATCGAAGGGCATTACAACACGGCAATTAGCGCTGGCTCTCAGCAAAATTATCCAGAAGCCGTGGCCAACTTAAAACGCATTCACCAGTACTTGCCGTTTTACAAAGACTCGCTCGCTTTGCAAGACAAGTATCAGAAGAAGTTAAAGGAAGCCGAAATTGCGCAAGCCCAAGAGCGTGCAAAAAAGGACGAACTGCAAGACCTCCAGATCTATCTGCAGGAAGGTATGGATTATCTGGGTCAGGGAGAGTTTGACCGCGCGGCGGAATCCTTTAACTCGGCGATCGTAATCGACCCTAATAGTGAAGCCGCCGTGAAGGGCCTTAAAGCAGCGACGGCAAAAGTACGTCGATTAGAAGACATTCCGCCCGATGTAGATCCGGAGTCGGAAAAGCGCCGCGAGATCCATGAGCTCTTTAAGCAGGCAGGAGCCGCTCTGGCTGCGCGCAGCTACCAGGACGCGATTAATCGCGCCAAGGCGATTCAGGAAATTAAATTGGAAAGCGATGCCACCCATATTCAAGAAGCGCAGCAAGTTATCGACCGTGTGATGGCGCTCCAGAAAGAAGAATTTGAGCCGTTCTTAATCCAGGCAAAAGAGAAGTACGCAGAGGGTGACTACAATGCGAGTCGGGATCTTTGCGAAGAAATGGCCAAGCGCGATCCGAACTACGGCGAAGCCGGCGAATGTGTGTTGCGCGCGAAAAAACAGCTCAATCGATTGGCGCGTGAGGCCTACACTCACGGCTACATTCTTGAGAGTATGAATCGTATCGAAGAGGCCAAGCAGTATTGGAACCGTGCTAGGAACTACGTCCGCGAAGGCGACGAGTACTACGACAAAGTGATTAAGAAACTCGACTACTACCAGTAATCCCGCCTGTCTTTCAGACAAAGTGGTAGCAGAAGTTATCAGTGTTTTGACGCAAATCCCCCAAAACCCGCGCCTATAGCTATTCTCAGACAGGACTCTTTCATTCTTCGTATTGCGCGGCGTCCCAGCTACGACCAGGTAGCTCTTTCATTCGATGCCGCGTCCGTGCTACTTAAACGTTAGGGGGACATGTGTTGGGACAAAAGCTTTTAAACAGCGTCTTTGTATTTTCCTTTGCATTGCTCATCTCAAGTTGTGGTGGAGAGAACGTAGGAGCCGGATCGAATCCGAGCACTCCTCCTGAGAATCCTCCCGCGGAAACCAGAGCAACGCTCGCGCTTTTCGGCGCTCCTCATTGCTCCAATTGCAAAGAATCGTTCCCTCAAATCCAAGGCCTTTTGGATAAGCTGCCAGTGGATCGGGCTAAAAGTTTATACGTGGTGATGTACGTCACCGAGTCCAAGCCCAATGAGCGGCCGACACCCGAAATCGCCGAATCCTACCGAGCCTTTTTGCAATTAAAGGGACCGGCGTTTGTCGACGAATGGCGTTGGAAGAAATTCCGCGAATACGTCGGTGGCAGTCTGCAATTGCCTGGAGCCGCGGTCTTGGATGCAAACGGGAAAGTTCTGCATTCGTTCCGTGCCGGCGCTACGACCTTTATTCCCTCTGAAATTGTAAAAGCGGCGGAAGAGGCGAGCAAATGAAGCGCACTTTAATTGCTGTTTCGGCGCTGTTGCTGTCACAGACGTGGATATCGCAGGCTGTAGCGGCACACGCGCCATCTTTTCCCGCGACAATGCTCGATGGCAGCCGTACGACTTTGGAAGAATTACTGCCCAAAGATAAGGTGATGCTGATTTCGTTTTGGGCGACTTGGTGTGTACCTTGCCTGGCCGAGCTCAATACTTTGTCGACAAAACTCAAGGACTCCAAGATTCCCCTGAAGGTCGTTACGGTGAATGTGGATTCGTCTGAGACTAAGGCGCAAGTAAAGCCAACGGTTTCGGATTTGAAGAAGAATGCCGGTTTTGCATTTCCAGTCGTAGTGGATCCGACGCACGCTATTTTCTCCAAATACCAACCTAATGCGGCATTACCGTTTTCGGTGCTGGTTGGACCCGATGGCAGTATCTTGCAGTCCTTCAGCGGTTACCAAGAGACGATGCTTGGCAAAATCGAAGAGCTAGCAGCAAAAACCCTCCCTAAGAAAGCTGCAGCTGGAAGTAACGGAGAGGGTTAATGCGCTTTTTAAAAGCGGCGGTCATTACAGCATCTATAACCACGCAACTTTTTGCATCTACAGAATCGATTGAATTTGATTCTCCGAGCTCGCCATTTTCGTTGCCGGTAAAGCTCCACGCCACGGAACACTTTCTATTTTCCAATACGACGGATTTCGTGGATCCCACTCTACCTCGCACCAGCCTGTTGATGAATGAGGGCCGGGTGCGTGCCGAGTATGAGCAATTTAGCTTCGGCATTCACTTCTCGAATCGTTTCACACCGGATGGCAATCCTTTGCCTAATCGTCCGTTTGTCCTCGAGAAAAAAGCGCTGACGTTTGAGAATAAGAATTGGACCCTGGTCTTGGGGGATAGCCACCAGGAGCTCGGACGTGGCATCGCGCTCTCGCTTTTTCGTGACGATGTTTTTGGGCTGGCCAATACAGTGGAAGGCGCGAGTGCAAGGTTCACGAGTTCCAGCGGTGCGATTGAAGTAGGTGGGTTTGCGGGACGGTTGCGAAGTTTGCAGGCTCCTGTTGCGCTGATTCCCTGGCAAAATCCTTTGGAAGACCGCGAGGTATGGATGGCTTCTGCCTCTGGTAAAGCCCGCGTTGCCGAGGATTCTTATGTCGGCGGCCACTACCTTTTAACCTTAGCCCGACCTCTCCAATCCACTCAGTTTGATAAACGTTGGCACACGACCGGCGGCTCGGTTTCCTCCGAGGGAATCCTGCCTGACGTCGATGTCTATGCGGAATCCAATTTGCTGTCGTCGCAAAACGCCGTCGATGGTTCGAATTTGCGCCCGCAGGGCTACGGCACGTTTGCCTCGGTCACTTACTCTCCGCTGCCTTGGAAATTTCAGGTCGATGGTAAAGACTACCGGGGCTATTACTTTGATTTCCAGCGCCCGCCCGCTTTGGAGGAAGACATCGTCCAGAGTCTGAACAATCAGGACATGTCTATTGGGCGACTGACAGTATCGCGTAATGGGATCGCGAGCTCGTTCTCTGTTGGCCAAGATCGTGTGGCCAAAGCTCCGATGCGGCATTTCGTCTTAAGAGGCGTGGCCAATGGCCCCGCTCGTACGGTGTGGGTGGCCAGAGCCGGGTATCGCTGGCTTGTTGGCGATAACAGTATTTCGCATGCAAATCTATCGGTTAAGATCCCAACCTTTACCGGGCAAACGCTGGAACTCGGGTACCGCAAACTACTCTCGAATTTGAATCTCAGTTTTTTCCCAACAACCGATGATCGAAACTACTTTGATGTGAGCTATTCGTTCTCGGATCATTGGAGCATGAACTTCGGTTACGAGTACCTTCCCACCAATTCCGATGAGAACGGTCAGCATTACTTCAATGGCGGCACCCGTGTCGCCTTCAGCAGCGACCTGCAGGCCCGTGCCTTTATCGGCAAGACCTCAGGGGGCCCGCAATGCTCCGGCGGCATTTGCCGCACGGTTCCGCCCTATACCGGCGGAATGCTCGACGTTTCTTACGTCTTCTAGCAGAATTGCGTTCATGACACCTAGCTTCGCTAATACCGAAATCGCGTTTCAGGGCAAATCCGATGCTGCCTTACGCCGAGCCTACTGGCTCTTCAAAGCCGTTGAATATCCCTGTCTGGTGAAAACCGGATCGGCCCTAGCACGGGGGGCCCTTAAGCTTCACCTCCCGGTAAGTGGCTTGATTCGTCAGACCTTCTTCAAGCAGTTTTGCGGGGGCGAAACGATTGATCAGTGCGCCCCCACCATCGAGAGTTTAGCTAAGTTCCGGATTGGGACGATTTTGGATTACTCGGTGGAGGGGCAAGAAACCGAAGCCAGTTTCGATGCTAATCGCAACGAGATCCTGCGCACGATTGAACTTGCTGGAAAGAATCCTTCGCTCCCGTTTTGCGTTTTCAAGATGACCGGAATTGCGCGTTTTGAGCTGATGGCCAAATTATCCTCGGGCCAGAAGCCAAATGACGCCGAGAATGCCGAGTGGAATCGAGCCCTGGCTCGACTCGACGCTATTTGTTCAAAGGCTTTCGCGGTTGGGACTCGCGTTTTTATCGATGCAGAGGAGTCTTGGATTCAGCCGATCATCGATTTTGCTGTTCATCAGCGAATGGGCAAATTTAATCGCCAGCGTGCGGTGGTCTACAACACTATTCAAATGTATCGAACCGATCGGCTCGAGTTTCTAAAGCGTTCTATTCAGCATGCGCAGTCTGAGAGTTATCTTCTGGGTATTAAGTTGGTTCGTGGCGCGTATATGGAAAAAGAACGCGAGCGCGCCAAGCAAATGGGCACCCCGTCGCCAATCTATCCCGACAAAGCGGCTACTGACGCGGCTTACGACGAGTCGCTGCAGATCAGTCTGAAGAATCTTTCCAGGGTTTCTATTTGTGCGGGAACGCATAATGAAAAATCTAGCCTGTTACTCGCGCAATGGATGGATGAATCCAAGATCGATCGCGCGGACACTCGGATTTTTTTCGCGCAGCTTTTGGGGATGGGAGATCATATCTCCTATAATTTGGCGAATGCTGGATACAACGTTGCTAAGTACGTTCCTTACGGGCCGGTCAAAGCAGTTTTCCCCTACCTTGTCCGACGGGCCGAAGAAAACACCGCAATCTCAGGGCAGACAGGGCGTGAGCTTGGCCTCATCGAACAGGAATGGGAAAGACGTTACGGACGAGC
Organism: bacterium; assembly: GCA_022842225.1. Lineage (GTDB taxonomy): Bacteria > Bdellovibrionota > FAC87 > UBA2466 > UBA2466 > JALHPX01. Next base: position 2,774 of record JALHPX010000102.1, on the reverse strand, counting down.
CGTACGTAAACGCGTACCATCTTGAGGGCGGAGCTGAGAGCCATCGTAGATGGTTCCATCCGTCGCAGAGGGCATATCATTCATGTCTTCAGGGTGTCCGCCCGTGACAGCGCTCACCGCTCCAGTGGAGCGAGGGTAGGCGCCGGTATATTCCTTATCGTATCCCTCTTCGTCTAAGCCGTAGCCTTCGCTGCCGATCGAGCCAGTGCCGGCAATGGTTTCGCCCGTGACTGCGGCCGCACCTCTAAATTTGCGGAAAGCTAAAACGATGCCGAGTCCGACAATTCCTGCGCCAGCCACGATTGCCGCAGTCTTCAAATAGGGAACACCACCTACAAATTTGGAAACACTTTCCGAGACCGACGATAGGCTCGGTGTTTCATTTTGCACTCTTTGAGCCTTCATTTTCTTTTTCAATCCACGTTTCATGCTTACCTCCAGGTTAAAGAAACAAGTTCGATCCTTGGAGTTGCATCACTCATGCCAGGTTCTGCGCGCAGCTTGGCAATGCAGGCGCCCCGAGTTAGAACGCCGGAATGCACGATTCTCTTTACGCTATTTCGGTTAAAGGCTCAGATGGAAAACCCGTTTCGATGGGAGATTGGCGAGGCAAAGTGTTGCTTATCGTCAATGTCGCCAGCAAGTGCGGCTTTACGCCGCAGTACAAGGGATTAGAAGAGCTACACAAAAAATACGCGGCGAAGGGACTCGCGATTCTTGGCTTTCCTTGCAACCAATTTGGCGGGCAGGAACCGGGCAATGCGGAGGAAATTCAAAATTTTTGTGAGTTGAATTTTGGCGTGACCTTTCCGGTCCTGGCCAAAGTGGAAGTCAATGGATCGGGCGCCGAGCCCTTGTTTCAGTATCTGAAAAAGCAGAAGC
>JALHPX010000102.1:0-1882 GCA_022842225.1 bacterium | reverse complement strand
ATATCGACGATTAAATGGAACTTCACAAAGTTTCTCGTTGCGCGAGACGGCACGGTAACCGCTCGCTATGCCCCCACTGCCACGCCACAGTCGCTAGAGGCAGATATCGTAAAGCTCTTGGGTTAGGCCTGAGCGGCCCGAGGATTTTCTGCGTTGCGAACGGCAGGTAAGTACTTCTCTGCCAGGCGAAGCGCGCTTACGAGTGCGACGGTAAAGAGCACATCGCCCGCAATCGAATTGCCCAAGAACGGCAAAGCAGCCGCATAACACAGCATCAGTCCGTCCAAAGTGTGCGGGTACATGTCTTGAAATGCCCAAACACCAAAATTCGTGATCAAGTAAAACGCCGTTCCCGTAACCAATCCGGTGCCAGCGAATTTTAGCACTGAAGCCTGCGAATGGACGCGCGACCCGAGCCAGCAATTAAGGGCGAGGGCTAAGTAGACGATGCCGGTCAAAGCGTGAAATCCCAAAATCCAATCGCTTACCACCATGGCTGCAAGTGGAATCAAAAACGAAATGCGCCGGTAAACTCCTTCCGAGAAGAAGGCACCCGCAAAAATCGCGGCTGCACCGATCGCGGTGAAATTCGGCGGATGAGGAAGGAGTCTAGAAAAAATACTTCCCACAACTAAAACCACCAAAAAAATCAGTCGCGAACTAGGCATCTATCCTCCGTCTATTCTTAAGCCCCCCATATTGGCTGTTTCGGGACTCGTCGTCAAAGGGGGAGACGCAAGGGCTGCCGCAGGGGGCTAACGGGCCTAGAGGCAATCGCGGTAAAGCTGAACGTCTTTTTGGGATTGGGGTTAGGTATGGGGTTTGGACAGAGGTCCATGACGGCGGCAGTTTGGGTTGTCTTCGCGTGTGCGTCTCTCACCACGGCAAATGCAGTCGCGGCAGGACCGATTACGAAGTGCTCGGAGTTGGTGGTTTCGCCCCATTATCAGCGATTTCAGCACCGGGCTGCGGAGGGTGTTGTTCCCCTGGCAGAAGCCATCCCGGATTATGATCCCGCCAGTGAAGTGCTAGTGGTTTTTCACTACATGCACGTCAGCCTTTATTTTGGAAAATACTTCTGGGAATGGTCTGGAGAACGCTACAAGCAAAGAGAGACCCCTCAGGCCATCCCCGCGAGTGTCACCTTTCGATTGCGGGTGGGCACCGAGCGCGTGCGCGCGCTTGAAAGAGAAGTCGAGAGTCAGAAGTTCCACCAGATTGTTCACCTCACTTGTCAGCACCGCGCACTAGCGCTTTTACAGAGAAATGGCATTCGGCTCGCTCATGGCCCGGCTCTCTGGGGTACCCGCATTTTGCGGTCGATTGCGGGGCATGGTTTTGCGGATCCCAACGGGAAGCCCTATCCGATGACGATTCATTCGATCCATTCCTCGGGAACGGATCAAGTAGCTCCGTTGCATGAGTATCTAAAAGGCCACCACGCCCAGTACTTTTTGTTTTTTGGGCAGGGGTTTGTGGGCCTAACCGCCGAGGAGTTGGCCGTCGCTCTTGCGAACTGCACTTCGGATAAAGACTATCTGGCTCTTCCTGCACTTTTGTCCGACGAGACCTTGCGCGCCCAGCTAACGCCGAAGCAGGTGCTATTTCTCAATGTTGTTCTGGAAAACTGGGAGCGTCGTTTACTTATCCTCACCGAGCGTTATTTAGGTCCGCCGTCGGATGTCTTTATGCGGGTGATCACGATGCCGCAGTTACCTGTCGCCACCTACCGTCCGCATTGGATAGAGTCTCTTGGTCATTCCATCTGCGAGGCCGTCCGATGACTAGCGCGCGATCACTGACTTCTTGAAAAAGAGATACGCTGGTAATCCCAGAGCAATAAATCCAAGGCCAAGAAGACTCTGCACTGGCGTGGTGTAGA
>JALHPX010000101.1 GCA_022842225.1 bacterium | reverse complement strand
GAAGCATGTGAACGGAATACCTCGTGAGCAAGGATTTCGCCCTGACGCTCAAGACCCTTAGGAATATGCGAAAGGACCTCTGATTTCTGCGCCACTGTGAGCGACGGCAGGTGCGCGCCGGAAACCCCGAGAGCCATTGCCACCGCATCCAGATCGGCAACTGCCGTGGTCTCATCCAACGACACGCCAATCGTGCCATCAGTGTCGTAGCGCAGATGGATATTTTGTGGCTCTAATTTGGTGCGCACGGCATGGGCGTCCACTCCAGTGACTCGCAACGTGTCGAAAAAGTTTTCGCTCTCAAATCGGACGCCCGCTTGCTTCAAACTCTTCGCCAGTAACGACGTCAAACCATGTACGCGAGAGGCAATGCGACGCAGGCCTTGCGGCCCGTGGTACACGGCATACATGCCACTCATCACGGCTAGCAGCACTTGAGCGGTGCAAATATTACTAGTCGCCTTGTCACGGCGGATGTGTTGTTCGCGCGTTTGCAACGCCAGACGAATGGCCGGATTGCCAGCGGAATCTTTAGAAACGCCGACCATGCGGCCCGGAATTTTTCTTTGGAATGCTATCTTCGTTGCCAAGAACGCCGCGTGTGGACCGCCGAACCCCATGGGCACCCCAAAGCGCTGGGAATTTCCCACGACGATATCGGCGCCCATCTGGCCGGGCGATTTCAACAGCACCAGCGCCAGCAGATCGGCCGCGGCGATACAGAACACGCCTTCCGCGTGTGCTTTTGCAAACAGCTCCGTGAAGTCACTAATACTTCCGCGGGTGTTGGGATATTGGACAAGGAGTCCAAAATAATCTTTGCTCGGCCGGAAATCCCGCTCGTCGCCTATTTGTAATTGAATGCCGATAGGTTCCGCGCGTGTTTGCAGCACTGCGATAGTTTGCGGGTGGCAATACTTAGAGACAAAAAACTGCGTGGCATCGTCTTGGGTCTTCAGACCCCATGCCATCGTCATCGCTTCGGCAGCGGCCGTGCCTTCGTCGAGTAGCGAAGCATTGGCGAGTTCCATTCCCGACAGGTCACTCACCATAGTTTGAAAGTTGAGCAGCGCCTCTAAGCGGCCCTGCGCAATTTCGGCCTGGTAGGGCGTGTACTGCGTATACCATCCGGGATTTTCTAGAATATTGCGCTGGATAACGGGTGGCGTGAACGTATCGGAATAGCCCATGCCGATGAAAAACTTACCGGGGCGGTTCTTATTCGCCATCGCTCTCAAAATATCGAGCGCCTCTTTCTCCTCCGCGGCAGGCGGTAGATCCAAAGTGCCCTTAAAACGGATTCCATCGGGAACCACGTCTTTGATCAGGCCCTCCATTGAGGAGTAGCCTAGGGTCTTTAACATTTCGGTTGTCTGCAGTGCACGGCTTCCTAAATGTCGGTGGGCGAAACGGTCTTTTGAGAGGATCGATTCCAGCATGAGGCCTAAAAAACCACATCCGTCACCCGTTGGGAAGAGCGAACGCGGCGTTGGAAAAGCGAATCTTTTTTTAGTGTTAGCCAGCTTGTCAGCGCGTCGGTCATTGAGTTTTACTTTGTAGCAATGCCGTCTTTATCCAGCCATGACCGACAACGCCTGCATTTAGAACTCCAACAAAAGGAATTTGATCTCTTGGTGGTTGGCGGAGGCGCGACTGGCGCGGGTATCGCGCTAGATGCCACCAGCCGGGGACTCTCCGTAGCACTTATTGAGCATGGAGATTTTGCCAGCGGCACCTCGAGCCGGAGCACAAAACTCATTCATGGCGGTGTGCGTTATCTCGAAAAAGCGGTCAAAGAATTCGATGCCGGCCAATACGCCCTGGTCCGCGAAGCGCTCCAGGAGCGCCGCACATTGCTCCGGATTGCTCCGCATCTGACACGCGCTTTGGGCCTGCTCACCCCGCTCTACCACCGCTGGGAAATCCCGTACTACATGGCAGGCCTTAAGATGTACGAATGGCTAGCCCAGGACCGTACGCTCGAAGCTAGCCGCTACGTCTCGCGCGATGCTGCTCTAAAAATGTGCCCGATGCTCAAGAAAGAAAAATTGCGCGGCGGTGTGCTGTATTACGACGGACAGTTTGACGATGCGCGGATGAATGTGGCGTTAGTCACGAAGGCCGTCGAGCTGGGAGCTATCGCCGCCAATTATGTCTCGGCATCAAAGCCTATTTTAAAGGGCGGCAAGCTCTGTGGTTTTGAAGCGGTTGATTCTATCGACGAGAAAACACTCACCATCCGCGCCAAGGTCACCATCAACGCAACGGGCCCTTTTTGCGACGAGCTGCGCGCAAAAACCGATAGCCAAGCGAGCAAAATCTTAGAAACCAGTTCAGGCGCGCACATCATCCTGCCGCGCACTTTCTCGGCGCGAGAATCAGGGCTTTTGATTCCCAAGACCGACGATGGACGGGTGCTGTTCCTATTGCCATGGTTGGGTCACACTCTGGTCGGCACTACTGACACGCCCTGCTCTCTTTCGCACACTCCACGCGCTACCAAGGACGATGTCGCCTATATCCTGGAGCAGCTCTCTAAGTATTTTGCAGTCAAGGTAACGCAAGCCGATATCCTCAGTTGCTGGGCGGGCATCCGACCACTGGTCTCGCCGTCTTCCGACGCATCGACCGCGCAGATTTCGCGGGAACACTATTTAGAGAAATTGCCGTCTGGACTCATCACCATTACTGGCGGCAAATGGACGACTTATCGAGTGATGGCAGAAGAAACCGTCGATATGGCACTAGGAGAACGCGCAAAAAAGCTGCCGTCCAAGACAGCAACCATCCCGCTGACCGGAGCAGAAGAATTTGCTCCGGATACGGAAAGCCGCTTGGAAAAGGAATTCAAGTGGGACCCGCTGGCAGCCAAGTATCTGACGCGTGCCTACGGCAGCAACGCCTTTAAGATCTCCGAACTCGCCGACAAATCGCAGCGGCGCCACTTAGTCGAGGGGCACCCGCACTTGGAGGCGGAGGTGGACTACGCAGTGGAATACGAGCTGGCTTGCACTTCGGCCGATATCCTCTGTCGTCGACTCCGACTCGGTTTCTTAGATTCTCTCGCGGCAGAAAAAGCACTGCCCAAGGTCAATGCTCAATTGGCCAAAAAAGCGCAGTGGGGCACTCGGCGCCAGGAGCAGGATAAGGTGCAGAGCCTAGCCTATATTAAGACGCTGGGAAGGATGGCGAAGTAAGATGGCTATCGACTTAGCGACACTCCAAGCCGCAGGTCTCTCCGATGCCCAGCAGTGGCTAAAGACCTACACTGAAATTCGTAAGATCACTCCAGCGCCCGCGGCATGGAAAAGGCTACTTGAAAGCCGCCATTTGCAGTTAGCGCCTCTTTCGCTTCACGAGGCGATCTTCAATGAAATCTATCAAGGTCACAACGAGCAAAATGAAGGGCCTCCGCCGGCGTGGTTCCCCGCTCGCAAAGAGCTAGAAACCTCAAACTTGGCCCGAGCCATTGCGGCGCGCGGAGTCCCAAACTACAACGCGCTCTTTGAGTGGTCTGTCCAAAATCGCGGCGCTTACTGGCAGTGGGCTATCGATCAAGTAGGCTTTAAGTTTCACAAGGGGTTTGATTCTATCGTCGATTTAAGGGGCGGACCGCACCATCCGGAATGGCTTAAAGGGGCGAAGCTTAATATTGCCGAAAGCTGTTTCCAGGCTCCCGGCGAAAAGCGAGCGCTTGTTTGTGTTTCCGAACAGGGCCAAAGGACCGAATGGACCTACGCGGAGCTGCGAGCCCGCGCCGATCAAGTAGCCAGAGGGCTGCAGAAGCAGGGTTTTAAGAGAGGCCAGCGCTTTGCGGTGTTCATGCCGATGCATGCGGAAGCCGTCGCCATCTATCTTGGCGTAGTGCTTTTTGGCGGCGCGATTGTTTCGATTGCAGATAGTTTTTCAGTCGAAGAAATTGATACGCGCCTGCGCATCGCGGGTGCCGACGTTCTCTTCACGCAAGACGGCATGCACCGTGGTGGTAAGGTAATCGATATTTTCTCTCGCGCCCGGGCTTCAAAAGCAAAGATGGCAATTGTGCTGCAAACCCAGAACAAGAAAGTCGAACTGCGCCAAGGCGATTTGTGGTGGAGTGAGTTTCTACATCCTTCGTCTGAACCCTTTGAAGCGGCCGAGTGCGGACCCGATGCCGTTACCAACGTCCTCTTCTCGTCGGGAACAACGGGCGATCCCAAAGCGATTCCGTGGACGCATACCACGCCCATGAAAGCGGCGATCGATGCGTATTTTCACCTAGACGTAACGAGCACAGACACCGTCGCTTGGCCCACTAACTTAGGTTGGATGATGGGCCCGTGGCTTATCTATGCAAGTCTGGTGAATCAGGCGACGCTCGCGCTTTACGATGGCGGCACCGCGCAGCGAGGTTTTGGCAGTTTTATTGAAAAAGAGAAAGTTTCCGTTCTTGGACTCGTCCCCAGCATCGTCAAAAGCTGGAAGGAGTCCAAATGTATGGAGGGCTTAGATTGGTCCGGGCTAAAGTGCTTTAGTTCGACCGGCGAATGCTCCAACGCTCAAGATTATCTCTATCTTATGGCGCTGGCTGGGTATCGGCCGGTGATTGAGTACTGCGGCGGTACCGAAATCGGGGGCGCTTATCTCACCGGCACTTTGCTTACGAATGCCTCCCCTGCGACATTTACGACGCCAACCCTGGGCCTGGATCTGGAAATACTCGACGATAACGGCAAGCCGGCCAATCCAGGGGAAGTCTACCTGTCGCCGCCATCAATCGGTTTATCGACGACACTACTCAACCGCGATCATGCCGAAGTGTACGAAAACGATGTACCGCAGGGTACGCGCTATCCCGTCTTGCGCCGCCATGGCGATCAAATCGAAGCCTTGCCCGGCGGTTATTTCCGGGCGCTGGGCAGAGCCGACGACACGATGAACTTAGGCGGCATCAAAGTAAGCTCCGCTGAGATAGAACGCGTTTTGAACCGCGTGGAGGGCGTTCTCGAAACTGCGGCGATTGCCCTCAATCCGCCAGGAGGCGGGCCGAGTTTGCTCGTTGTTGTTGCCGTCTTAAAACTGGGTGTGAATGCGGATGAAGCTTCCCTTCTGTCGGCGATGCAGAAACGCATCAAGACCGATCTCAATCCGCTGTTTAAGATTCACGATTTGCGTTTGACGGCGAAACTCCCTCGCACCGCCTCAAACAAAGTCATGCGACGAGTCCTGCGCCAAGAGTTTGAAGAAAGCAAAAAGGTCGGGCAGTGAAGCTGCGGTATTCCATCACGCTATTGCTCTTAGGAATAGGGCTGGTGGCCTGGGTGCAGTGGCAAAGACTAAAAATACCCTTCCCCAAAAACTGGGTGCCCTTGCGAGCAACGCTCACGCAGCCGTTAAACCCGCTGCTCCAATTCGAAGCAGCAGAAGTCTCGTTTTCTTCGATCGTGACAGGTATGCGATGGGTCCCAGCCAAGCAGCGGTACCTTTTTTCGACTAAAGACGGCGCTGTGTGGTGGGTAGATAGAGGACTCAAAACCAAGCAGCACTGGTTCACTCTTCCCGATGTTGTCGACGGTAAGACATTTGACCCAGGGTTGGAGTATGGCCTGCTCTCTGTGGCACTTTCTCCTGATTGGCGGTCCTCCCAGCTGGTGTACGTGTCGTACCTGCGGATGAAGAACTTGAAACTCTCTCAAGTCCTTGCGCGGGTGAAAGTGCCAGACCTTGCGAATGCAGAGATCCTAATCCATCAGACTCTCTTGGAGCGCCCCATCAACGATTTTTACCATTTTGGCGGGGATATTCAGTTCGATAGCAATGGGTTTCTCTACTACTCGTTGGGCGATAACAGCCTAGCGTCTTTTGACTGGGCTGGAGATGTGGCGGGTCTGCGCGGCGACATGAAACTGCGAGGAACGGTATTGAGGCTCAATGTCGACGAAAAATCTACAAAAGCGCCACCCTTTTACACCATCCCCACTGACAACCCCTACGCTAAGCCCTCTAAGACATGGGATGAGACTCGACCAGAAGTATGGGCCTCTGGCTTTCGTAATCCTTGGAAGATGATCTTTGATTCTCACGGTCGCCTATTTGTCGTCGATGTCGGCGAGAAGACTTTTGAGGAACTCAATTTAGCGATTCCGGGAGCTCACTATGGTTGGCCATGGTGGGAAGGGACTCTGTGCTTGCGTGAAAAACAAACCTGCGATCTCAACGCCAAGGACGTTACCGCCCCCATCGTCTATTACGGGCGGGATGCAGGAATCGCGATTGTGGGAGCAGCGGAATACCTTGCCCCCTCTCCTACCTCACTCGCGGGTAAGTTGATTTTAGCAGATCATGTTCCGGGGCATCTTTGGGCTTTAGACAGTAGAGCGCGCGATGGCGCGAAGTGGCAGCTGCAATATGTTGGAAGAATCGAAGGCTGGATTACAACGATTGCCTCTTCGGCGTCCGGAGAATTACTCGCGGCTACTATGAGCAAAGGGATCTATCAATCGCTGGCAAGCGATTCACCCATCCGCAATTAGATTAGCTTAGAGGAAGGAATCGCGGCCAAAGCGATTATCCATAAGGCCTTCGGAGTTGTAACGAGCCAGGCAAAGTCCCAAGCGTTTTTCGGCTTCATTCACTACGCCGGCTACGACAAGGTGTGCATCATCGGTCAGCCAAACTGCGTTGATCGAGTCATTATCCTTGCTGACTGGGCTCTGAACGCGCCCCACTTTACCGTAGGAAGAGTCGAGGTGACCCGTCGGTAAATACCGTTCCATCGCGAAATCAGACCGGGTATCCCGGTGGTAAAAGCTACCGGCCAAGAGGATTTTGCCATCCGCCAAGACGCGAATCTGATTAACGGTGCTCAACGCCCCACCGGCAGCGCGGCTCTGTTCTCCGAAGTCATCAAAGGAACCATTCTCGCTCAACCGATAGAGAGCAACGCCGCGCTTACCGTCGGCAAACACACTCACAGCAATAAGCATTTTGGAATCTGGTTGAATGGCAATGGCCGTCGGCTCATCATCTGCAGTCGAAACGGCAATAATCATTTGTCCTTGGTTACCAAATGCAGCGTCGCGGCTGCCGTTGGCTAGGAGGCGCACAACGCCCAGTTCTTTTTGCATTCCGTTCAATACCGTTCCCGCAACCACAATGCGGTTTTGGGGATCCGCTGAGACTAACAAGGCAGAGTCTTCGGTTTGCGCTTCGCCGACTCCCAGACGCAATACCAGGCGACCGGAATTACCAAAGCCCATATCGGGGATGCCCTGGGGCATTAGTTTGATTACTGTAAAGCCGATTGCACCGACATCATCGTGTCCTGTGCCAGCAACTAAAATACTGCCGTCTTCCTGGAGCGAAAGAGCATTAGCGATATCATTACCGATACCCATGCTGACTTTGTAAATTCCGCCCTGAGCAAAAGTAGTATCGAGCGAACCATCGAGTAAATAACGGCTGATACTCGTATCTAAGTCTTGTCCGTTATGGCGAGCACCTGCAACGAGAATGCGGCCATCAGGCTGAATCGCAATCGCTTGCACGCGATCGTTTCCAGAGCCCACGGGGCTCGTGACAATACCTTGATTGCCGAAAGTGCTATCGAGTCTGCCGCCGCGATCGAATCGGGCGATGAATAAATCCACCAGGCGCTCATCGTAACTCGCACCGGCAACCAAAATTTTTCCATCCGCTAAAATCGAAACGGCTCGAGGCACGTCGTTGTAAGGACCAATCTGCGTCACCACCGCGCCTTCGAGCAACGAACCGCCCACTGAAAGAGCCGCCAGACTTCCAGGTAAAGTTTGCGTCGTGTTGTCTTCGTTTTGAGAACAACTGGTTAGAGTCACCGCGAGAGCAGTGAAAGAAATAAAGAGAAGGATTCGAGCAGCTTCGATCGCGTCGTTTCTCTTGGCTAGCATACATACCACCCTTGAAACCAAGTCGTTTAGCAGTGAGGATTCCTCCTATATAAGGAGCAGAGAACGTGCCAAGGAAGTCACCCCACCTGCCAAAACGGGGATTTCGCAGTGAGATAGGGAATTTAACCGACGATATGACTAGTTCTTAGACAGGTGCCTAGAACTCACACAAGCGTATATTTTTTGAACACTTCGCTCAACTCTTCTGGAATACGCGCGATATTAAATACTTGGAGTGCCTACTTCTTAAACGAAAAACTGTTTAACCGCTAAGCAGATTTGAGCGTAAGCCTTTTAATCGAATGGAGGATTGTGCCTACTTTGAGCGAAGTCGACTGAACAAAAGTAAAGACAACCCAATCAGCATGGCTAAAAAGCCTCCGAAAAAAATCGGAGTCCAAATAAATTCTGCGGCTGCGTACTTCTGCGGAGGGGTCGCTCGTGCAACGACGCTCACCATTCCAGGAAGACTGATCGGCTCATTCTTAAGGTCAGTTACCGACGCCAGCAAAAAATAATCTCCAGCCTGTGTGATAGGGACCCGGGGGAGCGTGAGCGTGGAAGCGAACTCGGAGTGGATAATCTTGAAGCGGTTGGAACCCATGTGAATCCAAACTAAATGTCCTGGAGATCGAAAAAGCATGAAGGCGTATTTCAACCCGACTCTTCCCCCTAACGGTAACTGCCAGGCGAACACCGCCGGAGAGTCTTTAGGCTCTAAGAAGATCGCCTCCGACTGGAAGAGTGGTTTGTTGAGCTGTTTCTTTAGAACTGGCGGGATCCCTGAGCTTAACATCGGTGGAAAGAGGTCCTTCCAAGAAGCAGCTGGTCCCATTGCCTTCATGGATCCTTGGTAAGCAACGCGATTGGCTGGCCAGAGCTCCGTGACAATTTGAAAGACGCAAACGCCCATCCCCGCGAGAGTAACACCGGCGGAAAAAAACAATAATGCTCTATTGTTTCTCATCAGAGATCCCCTTTTGGTCAGTAGCAAGCCCCGGCTTGGCACACACCACCAGCGCAGCAATTATTCCCCTGGGGACAACAAGCTCCTCCGCAGTTAAAGTCCGTTGCATTTGGGCAGCAAGTGACCCCCGCACAAGCGGTTAAACAACAGTTGTTGTTACAGAGAAAAGCGCCAGCCGGGCAGC
>JALHPX010000100.1 GCA_022842225.1 bacterium | reverse complement strand
GTTCCGACGATGGAGTTAAAGACGGTCAAGTGTTCAGAGGTGTCCGCGATAAAGATCCTCTCACTGAGAGTGATGCCGACGTCGAGCCCGATCAGAAAGGCGAAGTCACGGTGGTGTTGACTTCCAAGACGGCGAGCTTGGGCTATGTCGCCAAGACTAAAATGCCGATACTCCTCGGCGATACTTTGCTCGCCAATCAACTTTTTCCCAATCCTCCTCCACGGCCAAAACGAGAAGTTCAAACTCTCCTGCTGCAGTAACGCTCCCCTAAGTGCGTTGACCGGCACCGTCGACTTCATTTGGATAGGTGCATGATTCAATCTGTTTCTGCCGGTCAATTGCCAACCCTCATTTCTCAAACCGACGGCTTTCCGCATTCGCTCTTTCTACGCGGGAGTGCGACGGCCCTTCAACAGCCGTTGATTTCTGTCGTAGGCACGCGCAATCCGACTACCTATGGGTTGCAAGCCTGTTCGTATTTTGTACGAGAGCTTACGGAGCGAGGTTTTGGCATTGTGAGTGGCCTTGCCGTGGGAATCGATGCCGCCGCTCACCGTGCTTGTTTGGAAAGTAACGGCATCACCGTGGCGGTATTGGCGCATGGTTTGGATACAATCTACCCAAAACAGAATCAGGCTCTTGCTGATCGCATCGTCCAGTCTGGCGGTGCCCTAGTGAGCGAGTTTCCCGAAGGGGTGCAGCCACGAAAGGCCTATTTTCCCCGACGCAATCGGATCATTTCTGCTCTTGGCGTAGCGACTCTCATCGTCGAGGCCTCGAAGCGAAGTGGCTCGTTGATTACGGCGCACTTGGCGGTGAATCAGGGCCGGGAAGTGTTTGTGGTTCCAGGCCCGTTTCAGTGCGACAGCTTTGCCGGTAGCCATGCGCTGATACGCGAAGGTGCCAAGTTGGTGGATTGTGTGGAAGAAATTTTAAGTGATCTTCCTTTGGCTCCTCCTGCGTTGCTCGGTGCTGTTGCGGCGCCCGAGATGGTTTGGCGAGAGGGGGAGTTTTGGAAGCAGGTATTTGCAGATCTAGGAGGACGCGCAACGTTGCTAGATCTTATGGAACTTACGGGAAAATCCATGCATGAGGTTTTATCGGCGATAGACACGGCGCAGAGATTACGCCAGGTGGAGTGCGTCGGAATTCAAACCTGGATTTGGCTGGGTTGAAAACTCTTAAAAATATAAACTTGCCAACACGATCGGGAATGAGAAAAATGAAGGTGTGGAGATTTCTTCCACACGATCTTAATAAGCACAATAAAACGTAATCTAAAAAGCAGACGCACCATTTGAGAGATAAAGTACTCAATATCTTGGGTCTACTGTCTCAATCCCTAGCGCGGGATAAAGATTTGTTTTATGACGCGCAAGAGATTTGGGACGATCTCACTCAACGAGGATTCTCGGAGAATGAGATTGAAACCGCTCTCGCTCAAATTGAGCGAATGTCTCTCGACATACCCGGGCCTTTTTGGAGTGACTCGCTGCCAGTTTACCGAGCGTATACCCAAGGCGAGATGACAAGGCTCACGCCGAGAGTTCGTGGGTACCTTTGGAAGCTAAAGTGCCGCGGCATTATCGATCACGCTTTAGAAGACGAGATCGTGCAAAAGGCGATGAATCTGGAAGACCCCGCAGGTCTTAAGGAAATCAAGACTGTGGCAGCGCTTACCATCTTTGGTTATGAACACAGGATGGATCCCGGAGATCTCGCCAACTCCTGTTACGACGCACAGCTCAATTAATCACTTTGCTAGCGCCGAGCCTGCGCTCGTCGCAACCTAAGTCCTTATATAAGGAAGAGGAGAAGTGAGGAGACCCGTCTTGGGCCTCCCCACTGCCTTAACCTTAGTATCTGCTTACGACTTAGCCTTGCAGCAATTTCAACGCTAATCGAGGCGTTTCATTCGCTTGCATCAACACAGAGACACCAGCATTTCGTAGAATCGTCTCTTTTGTGAGCTCGGTCGTTTCAACTGCCATATCCGCGTCACGAATCCGCGATTTAGCACTGAGTAAATTCTCCCGGTAGATACCTTGGGAGTTTAACGTGGTTTGTAGGCGGTTCTGGGAAGAACCGATTTTCGCGCGGAGCTCGTTCACTTGAACAATCGCTGCATCCATCTGCTCCAGCACGTTTTGTGCGTTTTCTTTCGTTAGAATGTCAACACCTTCGACGCCTAAGCCAGAAGCACGCAAGTCGGTGTTACCTGGATCGAACGTAATCCGATCGCGGGTAGGATCGTTTCGCACGCCTACTTGGAACTCGAGCTTAACTTGCTCACCAGCAAGTAGTTCGCGGTCCATATACGTTGTCGTTCGAGCGACACGAGTAATTTCATCTCGTAGCTCCATTACTTCGTTGTTCAACATCTTGCGCTCACGATCACCGTAAGTGTCGTTCGCAGCTTGCATTGCTAGTTCGCGCATACGAATAAGCATGTTGCTGATTTCAGTCGTTCCACCTTCGAACACTTGAATCAGCGACACGCCGTCTTGTGCGTTTCGCATGGCTGCATTTAGGGAGCGGACGGTGGCGTTCATGTTATCCGAAATCGCCAAGCCGGCCGGATCGTCCGAAGCATTTACGATTCGACTGCCTGTTGCCAAGCGCTCGATCGTTTTATGCAATCTACGCTCTGTATTTCCCAACTCACGTTGAGACGTCAGAGCGAGTTGGTTAGTTTGAATGGTTAAGGCCATATACCCCTCGCTAGTTATTCACCTCTTTTCCTTGATGTCAGCGAGTGCCGAGAACTTTTTCTCTCGCTCGCCGCCGCAATTCTTCGCGGGTGTTTGTTAATGCCCAAGAAGACCAAGCAACCTTGCTTGGTAGTTTTTCTTGAACACCAGGAATCTCGTCCGGTGCATACGCTCGCTTAACAAAAAAATGCTTGTGCTTTGCGTTACTTAGGATGCAGCGTGCACGAATATGTGTGTCACGCCTTGAATGTGTGAAAAATATGTAATGCGCGTTAAGCAATCGTGATGTTCGCAGCACATTCAAAATCACCGTTTGCACGGTTTAAGAAAAACGAAAAGTTAATGCAGAGAGTCGCTTAGAATCCCAAGTATTTATCGCGATGTGTCTAGTTGTTAAACAAAATGTAAAAACCCCTTAATTATTAACTAAGCGCTTCCGAAATGAAGACAGATGGAGAGAAAGGGGAAATTTCGTGTGCACGTGTGCGTCCTGATGTGGACGCTCGCTTTACAGAGCGCACACGGAGCGGACTTCCTAGAGATAGATATCTCCTCTGCATCTAGCAACCGAGGGGTGAACTTCGGTTCCGCTGTTGATTTGATTTCGAGAGCGGGAGTGAATGCAAGCCAGGTAATTGGTTTTGGCATTGGGCGGTCGCCGATTTCGCTCCTATTAGAGGGATCGTTCACGTTTAACCAGTTCTCTGGCGAGAACCTGAACGTAGTAGAGCCCAATGCAGCAGGGTACGGCGGTGGACTAGGTCTTCAGTTTGGAAGGCGGACGTTGGTGATGCGGGTGATGGCTGGAATGAGAAACTCCTACATCGTCACCCAGCCAGCAGCGAACTCCTACACGATGACCCCCATCCTGTCCCCACAAGTTTGGGGGTCGCTCAAATGGATCCCGTTAGTAGGAAGAGGGCATGAGTTGGGTCTGGGTGCGCTAGGTGGGTACCAACTCTCGGGAAGGGATGCCACCAGTGGCGCGAGTCTTACCAGCGCCACCAGTATCGGAGCGGAAATCTTTTTAGATTTTAGCCGAGGCAAATTTCCGATGGCACTTTTCGGAAACATTATTAGTACGACGATTCAATCGTCAGCAGGGAATCAAACAAACTTGGTTTTTGGTGGGGGGCTGAGGTTTGGCGCTTCAGTCTCTAAACCAGATAGATCAGAGAATAGGTAAAAGAGGGACAAATGAAAACAATCCTACGATTGGCGTTATTGCTAGGGTTATCGACGGTCATCGGAGTTCAGGTTGTGGGTTGCGGATCCACAAATGGCGGTGGCACTACTTCCACTGGAACGGTTGATATTCGAAAAATCGTTTCGACCGGTGAGAGTTTAACTTTCAACAACTTAACCGGGGGCGTGAACGATTTAAGAAATAACCCGGTAACTAAGTTGCCAGCGATTGCGTACTACGACAAGAACGCACCGATCTCCGGCATGACGGCGGTCGGCGGCCTGAAATACGCATACATGGGAACAGACGGCAGCTGGACCGTCGAAGTGGTTGACGCCAACCACGGTACGGTTGCTTGCGGTACCGCACTCTCTTTCTGTGTCGGCGCGCCAAACGCCGCAGCGGGTAGTGTCGCCAATATTATCAAATTAGCTTTCAAGAGCGACGGTACGCCAGCCATCGCTTACGTCTTCGGCCCCTCTGTTGGTGGTGCGGGTAACAAACAAATTCGATACGCAGAACGCAATTCCTCCGGCGTGTGGAGGACAAGCGTTGCTTTCGCGAGCCCCACCACGGTCGCTGTGACGAACGTCGCCATTGCAGCCACGGTGGATCCGATGAAAGGCGTGACGTTGAATTTTGATTCTTCGAATCGTCCTCATATTACTTTTGGTCTGTATACACAGACGGCTACGAATAGCAGCTTGCAGTACCTGTTCCGCGATGCGGGTGGTACTTGGAACAACAATACAATTCTAGCCGCCATCGTCAGCGGTGCGGGTACAATTGCGGCACTAGGACAAGGATTCAACCAGGGCGGAGCCGTGATGTGCCCGACTACCAATTCACTAGTAGGGACCGCGCATCTTACCGATGCTATCGGTGGAAACGGAAATCCCATTTACTTCCGTTGCACGGCAGTTGGTTCAAATGGCGGATGCACCACGTGGTCCACTCAAGACATGATCATTGGTTGCACCGGTGCTACGTCTTGCTTTGCTTCGCAGATGACTACGGCGACAAACGGTGGACAACGCACTGATATCGTCATCGATCCTTCGAACAACCGACCGGTAATCGGGGTCTACACAGTCACGACTCCTGCTACCTCGTTGCTGACTTTAGCGTTGCCCAATGCGTGCGATGTTGCTCAGCCTACAGCGGCCGCGAGTTGGGGTAACCCCGTTGTCGTCGGTGGCGCTAGCCAGGGCGTAAACGGATTCCGCTTGGCGGCATCCAGCACCAACTACTTCTTGAGCTATCTGACTCTGACCACGAACGCGATGTTGAGTATTTTCAACGCCGGTACCTGGTTAGCGACAGGTCACTTAGTGGAGACTGTCACAGTTGCAGGGGAAGGCGTTGGGCTCGATTACGACGCGACCAATGACATGCTGTACACTTCGTACGCAGCTTTGCCGGCAGCCGCAGCAGGCGCATTTGGTAACGATGTTAAGGTCGGATACGCCAAGCCTTCTGACTTAGTCAGTGCGGGCGCAACCGGCACGTTGCCTATTGATATCGTCGATACCTTGGTAACTGCGTTCCCTTCGACGGCAGTGCCAATGTTAACCGCTGCGAAAGCGCCGAATGGAACTATCGGGTACGCGTACTTCTATCAGGATGCGACCGCTGCTTCCTCCAAGTTGTACTACGGAGTGCGAAGTGGCACGGCAACGAATCCAGTGTTCTCGCAACGGACGGTAACGAACTACGCAAACGGTGCGGCTTCGCCCCAGTTTGTCGGTTCGTATCCTTCCCTGGCCTATGATTCGAGCAATAACCCAACCCTAGCGTTCTACAACGGTCTTACCGGGCAGACGCAGTTGATTGTGGCGCGATCTTCCAATGGCGGAAACTCATTTAGCTTGACCATTGTCGACGATATTGCCACTGACGTTGGTCAGTTTGCCGCGGTCGCGACTTCAGGCACCTCAATCGGAGTTGCTTACTATGATGTTACGAACACCGGATTAAAATTCGCTCGCTTCACACCGGGCAGCGGCTGGCGCCGATTCTCGGTAGATGGTCTTGCGGGTACTGGCTCGTGCGGTAACGCTGCGGATGATGCGGGCAGGTACGCACGCCTCGCATTTACGGCGGCTGGCACCCCAGTCATCGCGTATCAAAGCAATGGTGTGACATTGAAGATGGCGTATGCAACCGAGTCCTTAAGCAGTAGCACCTACACCTGGGTTTGCGGCGTAGCCGACGCTTCGGCCGCTCAACGTGGTGAAGGGATTGATCTGGTGCTGGATTCGAATGACACTCCACACGTCGTGCATTTCGACGCGACGGCCGGAAACATTCGCTATACGACTTGCGCCTCTTCGGCTGCAACTTGTATTGCTGCGGGTCCACTGACTTTCACTTCCTCCATCATCGGAGCAAGTGGAACCACTTCGACGATCGTGACCCGTCCTACGCTGCAACGTAATTCGGATGGCACTCTCTACTCCGCATTCTACTCGGCCGCGTACCAAGCACTGGTCTTAGCTTCGTTGACCCCGGGCGCATCATCATGGCAGGCGGAGTATCTGGATCAGGTGTCGAATGGTTCGTCGTTCATCTCGGCAGCAGGTCAGTACGGCCAGCTGTTGTTAAACGATTCGGGATATCCACTGGCCTTCTACCGCTCCAACGAGAACTGGTTGAAGTACTTCTCTCGCGAGCCTAACTAACAAGAGTATTCACGGAGTTAGATGAGTTTAAGCCCGTCGCGGAAAAAATTCCGCGGCGGGTTTTGTTTTATGGCATAGTCCCTCACCGTGATGACTATCCAAACTTGTTTTCGCGGTTTTATCGTCGTATTTCTGCTGAGCCAGACCGCGGGTCTGGCTGCCAAACCACGTTGCGCTCCGGGCAGCCTAGAGGCGCTTTTTATCCGCAAAGCCACTCATACCGACGTCGCCGATAGCTTGGGTGAAATCTCGCCCGATTTTCTCATCCACCATTTAGTAGCCGCGCATGTGCAGGCTTTCCGCTCCGATAGTTCTGCAGTCGGCAGGGCTTCGCACCGTAAATTTGATCCGTCCTGGATTTTTCACCCACGATTCTCCACGGAATTGGAAATGATAATGGAGCGTTTTATCGAAGGCGCGGTGGACAGTAAGTATGATCCTGTTCACTTCTTAAAGTGGTTAGGCGATTGGGAGAAGGTCTACGTCAAAGCTGGCCTGGGAGTTTCGGGGCATTGGGATACGGTGGGCCGGGGTGGGATGACCGGTAAAAAGCGATTCGTGCAGCAAATTATGTTGCGGCTGGCGATGCGTATGCAGGGCCAGCATTTTGCGCTTGCCGCCCCCGTTTTGTGGCGATGGCAGAGCGAAGAGAAAAACTTCATCAACTTCTTCTCCGCCGAAATTCCCTTTGCTTTTGGCAACACCGATAACTTCCAAACCGCTTACGATGTTTTCTTTCGCCAGCATCGGGGTCGCTACCTCTCGGCGCCGCGAGGAGGGGCAGAGCACCCCTTAACCGAACTCTATGCCGCCCTCCGCCAAAGCGGAAAACCCTTCCGCCGCACGTGGCACCCGTGGATCACAGCCTGGCGCCAAACCCGGACGCAAACTCAAAAACTCGAAGACTGGATCGACGCCATCCAGTACTGGCAGGAGCAACACTTACCGCTCGTCCCGCTCTTCGTTATCGACGATTCCGGCCGCACAGACTGGAGCAGGGCCCAACATGCTATCGGCAACTGGGACAAAC
Organism: bacterium; assembly: GCA_022842225.1. Lineage (GTDB taxonomy): Bacteria > Bdellovibrionota > FAC87 > UBA2466 > UBA2466 > JALHPX01. The sequence goes on along the minus strand of JALHPX010000100.1, from coordinate 1,499 downwards.
TCTCCGACTTCATCCGCGACTTGAATGCCAGATTAAAGTCCAGCGGACTCTCACCCGTAGAAGTGGGCGTCGGGGTAAAGCGGGGAACGCGCACAACGGATCTCCAATGGCGCCAAGAACTCCTAGTCCAAGCCTGCCTCTATCAAATCCGTACGCACTGGTTCGATCACCAGTACGTAGAAATGAAAGTAACCGACCCAACTGAGAACATCTTGGACAACCCTTACTCTCTCTCCGCAACGGATCCTCTATGGACCGAAGCCCGACTGACTTCTCAACAACTCAACGAAATTATCTACCAGCGCCTAGTCGAACCCCCGCAAGACTAATCGCCGCCATGGCGAGAGAAGCGACACAACTCCCCTCTCGACAAGAGCTGGGGTCGGACAAATTACATGGGCCCCCTCCGCACTGATCCCGACCGGGAATACCGCGGGCAATAAAAGCCTCGAAGCCGCAGCCCCACCTCCGCGGTCTTAGCGCGAGAAAAACCAATAGAAACTAAACACCTCGGGCGTCCCGTTCGGGATCAGTGTGGAGGGGGCCCATGTAATTTCTCCCAACCATCCCCCAGCTCTTGTCGAGAGGGGATTTGATGGCCAAAACAAAAAGCCCCCGCGGCATCCACCGCAGGGGCTTCTCATTTCAAAGTCTATAAGACGCTTTTTTGGGGCATCCTATTTTTTGGTCTTCTTAGTTTTGCCGGCTTTCTTATTCGCCTTACCGCCGTTTATCTTAACGACGTTCGACGTCACCGTACTATTCATCGGTGTGGTTGCCGACGAGACGGGTGCGATGGCCGCATGCGGGACGGGTTTCAATCCTTCCCAATAGGCCTTAGGAGCCTGACCATTTGTAGTTTGATTTTGGTTAACGTTGGTTTGTGCGGCGACTTGGCCCTTGTGACTTTTTACTCTCATTCCGTGCATACGTTCCTCAATTAGGTGTTTGGTTAATTGGGTCAGAGTAGCAGCAAAAAAACGTGGAATTTTGCTGCTACCTAAGTATTCGGAACTGCTAATAAAAGTGACCCAGGCTAAGTGCTGATTCTGCTATGGCAAAGCAGCCGGCTTATCTACCTTTGGAACTGCCACTGCCGCCGTGGTCTTGGTCTCTACCAACGGAAGCAGTTTGCAATTGCGGTCGTAAATCACAACCGGCACTGCATCCGAAATCGGAGGCGTGGTGTCTCTTCCTGGACTAAAGCGCAGCGAGTAGCTGTCGGTGGCCTTGTCTGCAAAATCGACCTCAAGACGAGGACTGCTATTTGAGGATGCAGTGGGAAGTGGGGGCGTCTCTGTCTTTGATTTGGCGGTGGTCACTGCGGGAGCAGCGGAAACTTGCGAAGAATTGAGATTTAGCTTCAACGACCACCGTGGCTTGTCGCCGTCTTTGGTGTCGGACACCAACAACTGGCTCGCCGCCGATTCTGGCGGGAACTGGCCCGAGCTATCCACGGCAGGGAGTTGGAAGTCTTTTCCCGATGCTGGATAGATCAC
>JALHPX010000099.1:1518-9167 GCA_022842225.1 bacterium | reverse complement strand
CCAGCGTTTAGGGAAAATGCAGATGGTTTTCTTTTTGGCTTCTAGGAAGGCTTTGATGCGATCGGCTGTGGCTTTTTGGGTTTCGGGAGTTGCGGGCTTGAGTGTGAGTTCCATTAGTTCTGAGATGAACTCGTAGTTTTCCGCGTTGATTTTCCGTAAGAAACTGCGCCACGGCAATGCTGGGTAGCGATGGATGCGGGGGTCGATGGCAGCTGATTGCCATTGTTCGAACCATTTTAATTCTGTTTTCGCTTCTGCTCTTAAGACATCGTGGTACGCGGCTGGGATCCAGCCGATGCAGAGTTCTAAGATGTTGCGGACTAAGAGCTGATCCCAGTCGCGCAAGGTTGCAAACACTTTGAGTGTTTCAGATTCGTCCACTAACTCAGACCCACCTTTTAACAGCACAAGAAACGCGACGCCCTCTGCGCGCAATCGGCAGAGGACGTCCTTTAATTCATCCATTGAACCCGCGCCGCAGGTGAGTGTGCACAGCGGCGGGGTCTTGGATTGAATCTTCTTAATCGCGCTCTCGAGATTTCGACCCTTCAAAGTCGATAGGTCGAATTCGGTTTGGTTCTCAGTAGACATAGACTCCGCGTCCAGATTTTCTACCCAGCCATCCTGCTTCGACGTATTTGCGCATCAAAGGCGACGGGCGGTATTTCGGATCGCCTAAATCGCGGTGCAGAACTTCACACACCGATAGGCACACATCGATACCGACGAAGTCCGCCAGTTCCAGTGGGCCCATGGGAAAATTGCAACCGAGCTTGAGTGCCGTATCAATGTCTTTTGCCGAAGCTAGGCCTTCATTTAGCGCGAAGAAGCCTTCGTTGATCATCGGCATTAAAATGCGATTCACGGCGAATCCAGGGGCATCCTTCGCTTCGATAAAGGTCTTGCCCATTGCTTCGGAAACGGCGCGCACGTGCGCGAACGTGGCGTCGCTCGTCGCCAACCCGCGAATGCCCTCGACTAATGTCATAATCGGCACGGGATTCATGAAATGCATGCCCGCTATCTTATCCGCGCGCTTGGTCTTGCCGGCAATTTCGGTGATCGAGATCGAAGAGGTGTTGGTGGTTATCACCGCGTCTTTCGCCAGTAGCTCGTCGAGCTGGGCGAAGAGCTTAAACTTCACTTCGCGATTCTCCGACGCCGCTTCTACGACGAAATCGCAGGTCTTTAAATCCGTGAGAGAAGTCGTAAAGGCAATGCGGCCAAAGATGGCAGCGCCCGTTTCCTTCAACTTGCCCTTCTCTTCTAGCTTCTGAAGACTTTTTTGAATGGTGGTTTTAGCGCGATCCAATTGCGCTGTGCCGATATCGAATAGAACAGTGGGAAAACCCGCTTGAGCAGAGACTTGAGCAATCCCGTTGCCCATAGAGCCTGCTCCAATAACGCCAAATCCTTTAACTCGCATGATGATTGCCTCCAAAGAGGCAATCTACCAAGAAAAATGCCCGTTGGAATGTCCAACGGGCATCTTAAGATTGATTCAATGCGTTAGCTAGCGATTAGCCTTGTGGCTGTTGGTGAATCGCAGGATTCACAGCACCACCGCGTGCGCCGCCGCCGCGCTGTTGGCTGTTAGCAGCAGCACCGCTTACGGTCGTAGCAAACTGGTCGAGTTGGCGCTTGGTGTCTTGAGCAATTTCGCAAGAACCAGTGACCGTGTTGTCTGGGTCGCTGGGGTTGTTGAACAACAACTGAACTTGGTTCATCGCTCCTGCCATTGCGTCGTTAATCGCGCGTACTTTCGCACCTAAGGTCTTCTCATCAGCAGAAGTGACATCTGCAATCACGTTCTTCAGAGGCTGACCAACAAGCTGTTGTACTTGTGGGGTCTTATCTGGGCACTGGAGCTCATTAACCATGTTCGAAATCATTCCAGAGTACTGAGTGACGACTGGAACCATGTTCAAGCTACCGCGGTAGCCGATGGTCAACATGTCCATTGCGCGAGCTGCAGAAGAAGAAGGTGGGAAGGTTTGCGAAACCGCTCCGCCTAATTGGGATGCTAACTGAGCAAACGGGCTAGCCGCTGCACCGAGAGCGCTCTGTTGCTGGTCTTTTTCAGACTGGAACAGCGAGGAACCTGCTTGAGCAGCAACGACTGTGCAGTTCTTGTGACCTGCTTGTGCAGAAGCTACTGCAGTGTTCTCAAAGTTCTGACGAATCTTTTCCCAATCTGCTGCGTAGTCAGCAGTGACTTGCGCCATCAATGCTTTGTCCGTCTTAGCTTTCACTAAGCCTGGAGCGTGCTTCTCCATCAAAGCGATGACAGCTTTAAGGTGTTCGTTCTTCTTAGACTTGTTCGCGGCTTCTAAGAACTTCTTGCGCTCATCCCAAGTGGTTTGGTCTGCGCCGAAGGGAAACTCAGAATTCAAGATTTCGAGGATTGCAGGATCTTCCTGCTTCTCGAGATCTTTTTTCGCAGCAGCGATAGAAGCAAAGAGTTCTTTTTCTTTGGCCTTAGCAAGCTTTTTGCCTTCAGCACCAACCAGCGCCACGAAAGCATCCGTCATGCGCTTCACTGGGCCAGTCATGAGGTTATTGGCTTCTTGCAGCATGCCAGTAGTGTTAACACCCTTGGTGCAAGACTTCGTAGCATCCGCTGGTAAATTGAAATTGAAGTTCGAAGCGGCAGCAGCTTGCGAAGGCAACTTCGCCACTTCAGCAGCGCTCTTCTTCAAATCTTTTTCGCGCTTAGCAGCTTGGCTCTGTTTCAATTTCCCAAACAAACCATCGATCGTGCCGACTTTGCCGAGACGCTCAGTCCAGTTCTTGATCTTACCGCGTAAACCTTCTTCTTCCTCGCTAGCCTTCGTAGCGATGCCTTGTTGCTCTAAATCGGCTTCTAATGCGCTGACTGCTTCTTCCAGCGAGTCTGCGTTGCCGACTGCAGCACGCTTGCTGCCAGCCACAAGTGCTTCACCCGCGTCTTTACCGGCGGCGGTCAAGCTTGCGCTAGTTGGAAAATTGTAATCGCTAGATGCCGCGTAGCTCATCGTCGAAAAGACGATTAGGGCACTGATACTAGCCAACTTGATAGTTTTATCGAACTTCATCATGGTCACTCCACAACAACAAAAAAATCGCTTCCACACGCGCGTTCACTTGGGGGCTACAGGCAGTTATCGCCTGAAACCTTTGATGGTCGGCCACCCGCGACTGGGCAGGCGTAATCCATCCGAAAAGCTTATTGTGCAAAGGGTAAGCCAACCGGCCATCTATGCTCACTCGCGTGAAGTGAATGTGAGTCGTGACGAGAGAGACAAAAATTGCTGCCATTCCCCTGTCGGGTGTCAACGACGCAGACAGTTCGGATCCGCTTGCGGTAGGCCGAAACCCTGAGTACTCCTACGGAATACATGAGAACGATGGATCGATTAGCAGCCCTGTTTTTTCTCGCTAGTTTTTGGGGTGCGAGCGCGCCTACTGCGAGCTTCGCCGATATTTGTAGTACGCCTGCCGAATTTGTATGCGCTTTTTCGCAGAGTGCCGCGGACCGTAGGCGGGAGCTGCAGGCGCTTTGGGCGGAGAGTGCGCTGAACGAGACAGAGAAGTTGTTTGCCGGAAATAGAGGAGTGCTCGCGGCTTTACAGCGTATAGCGGATCCCAAGCCCCTGCCCTTCGCCGATGCGCAGGAATTTAAGCACTTCGAGCAGGCCTCGCGCGTGTACTACCGGCGCCTGCGGCAGGAGATGGATTTAAATGAGCTGCAACTGCGCGAGTTTTTTTCCCTTCATCAAGAATTCATCAAGCAGGCGATTGATCGGCAGGCGTATCCCCCGGCTCTTCGCGCTGAAATGGTGAATAAGGTATTCGCCACAGAATTCTTGGCCTTTGAGCGCGCGGTGGCGGGCGAGGTGCAGGTAGAGGGACAATGGGTGCGGGGTTTGTTTGAGGGCTCTTTAGATTTATGTGGGGCGGATGGCTGGCGGAAGACTGCGTTTAATCGCGGGGTGAAGATCGAAGTTCCAGGCATCGACCTCTTGACGGGAATGGCGATAAACAGGGTTGGTGTGGGCCATGTGGTGATGGCATGCCCGAGGCTCTATGCAGCTGCGTATGACGAAGCTACTAAGGAATACCGGCCCACGGCGTCCCTGCTGCACGAATTGGGGCACTCGATCGATGAAAAGTATTTTGCCAAGGTCTATGAACCGCTGGTGCGTGGGTGGGAGAAACGCTTGCCTGTACACAAGCTGTGGCCAGCGGTGGGCGGAAAGCCCGAGCCGGTTTCCGAACACGTGCGGGAGCTGATTGCAGATCATTGGAGTGCAGAGGGTTTAGCGGTGTGGTTGGAGCGCGCGCCTGTGGCGGAGCGAGTGGAGATGGCGGTGGGTGCGCTCCATTCGCGTTGCGAGATGGTTCCAAGCCGCGGGCATCCCTCGGGGCGATTACGGATTGATCTTATCTTGGAAAATGCGTCGCTCAGGCAGGCGTTGGCCTGCCCTGCTCTCTAAGGATCGACGACCTTCTCCGCGCCGGAAGTGGAGCGCCGAAGCGAGAAGAACCTGCCGAAGTGCTGGGTGAAATTCTCGTAAGTCGGGTAATTCGCTTGCGGCAACATGGACATTGGGATGCCAGTGGTTGTGTCGGTACATTCCAGAAACTTGATCGTGGCGCCATCAATGAGCAGCTGAATGGAAATCTCCTGCCGCGACTTCTTACCGATGGTTGCAGACTTCACTTGAAAAGGAGTTCTGTCTTTCGAAGTAATTCTGCGGGCAGAAGTATCGCTGCCTTGAAGCACGATCTTGCAGTGCCGAGGCGTACGTACCTGCGAAATATAGAGGTTGGGATAAGGCGCCCCATCGACGAAGGGAATTTCTTTTACTCCAGCAGGAACTTGAATGTCTTGTTCGAGAGTAATCCAGGCATCGTTGACGCCATCGAGATCAATCAGCGCATAATTGTCGGAGGCCGCGCGGACTGAGGCGGCGGTGAATAAGGAAATTACGGCCAGAAAGAAGAGACTAAATCGACCCATGGATGCCCCCCATCGCAAAACCCTAAATCAGAGAGGCGGCCAGGGGAAGGCGCGATGGGTTACAAGGTGTAACGCCTACCGCGCGAATCGGTTTCGCGAACGTGGGATGCAGGTGCGGGCTTCCCCTTCGCCAGCAATCTGCCGCCAGTTAGTAGCGGCGCGCTCGATGCTGGCAAGGGCTGCGGTTTTGTCGGCACCAAAGAGATTTGCGGTGTCTCCGAATGCGGGCAGTAGGTTTACGTAATTAGCCCATTTCCGAGCGCCCGCCGGATCGAGTCGGATGTCACAGCCATTTACGAGCACAAAAGTGGCTGCGGTATGAGCGTCGGCAGTGAGAGCCGCGAGCCAGCCGCTTTTCTCAAAAGCCACGTTGAAGGTATACGTTTTCACCGTCGGTGAAATAGCGGCGGTAGCGACAATTTCGCCGTTTTTCACAATCCCGATTTTATTGCCAGTGCTACCGCTTGCATCCACTTCTACTTTTACCGTGCCGCTGTCGGCGTTGAGCGTGATTTCAGATCCGAGGGGCTGATCGGCCACGCGCATGTCCAGATAAGCGGTCGTAAGGGAGCCGTTCGCGGAGTCAGAAACTTCTGCGGGGTTCTCCTTGACGACGGTACGCCCACTGCGAATGGCGTCGATATAGGATGCAAAAGTAAGTTTGGATCCTTTGGGAAGAGGAAACGCAGTTTGAACGCGTCCGATTTTCCCCTCAAAGCAAGGGTAGTCGCTCCCAGCGGCGGGAGCGATGTGAAAGCCGGCATTGAGCATGCTGTACCAAAGCCATAGATGATTGGGGTGATTAATATATTCCGTCGCCAGGAAATCGACGCGCTCAGAAACAATGTCCCAGGGCAGTGCGCGCGGCGCAATCGCGGAGGAAATGAGATTCGGATAGTAAGTGCCCTTGTCCCAATCTTCGGCGTGGGGGTAACCGACGAGCGCGCCTTGCGCCTGCGCCCAGGCGTAGTTGGGAAGTAGATAATTTTTCCCGGGATAGTTGGGATAACTTGGCTGCGAGGTCTTCGACTTAAAGAGACCGAGGTCCGAGAGATTGAGAAAGGTTTGATGGCCCAAGACCGACCCAGGCAGCTGCGAAACTTCAAGATCCCAATGGAGGATCTGAGTGGCATCGGAAAGCGGATCATCCTGAGCCCCGCGAAAGTTCGGCGCATCGAGAATATAAGATTTCTGATCGCCCCAGATCAGAATGTCGCCCACGTTGGTATTGGCGCTGACAAGATTCTGTTTAATGAAAGCTGTCGTCGAAGTGGGATTGGCTTCCGGCCGACAACCAGTGGCGTGGATATGCATGTCGGACGTGTACCAATCGTACTTAGCAGCGGTGGCAGGTTGGCCACCGAGAAAGACTGCATCGGCGCCGGCAACCGTTTTTTTGACGTCGAATACGGGCTGCTTCCGGCTGGGGTGTTTATGCCCGTTACTCCCAGGATGTGAAAAGCCAAGCGCGCTGAAGACGGAGAGAAGAAAAACGATCGCTTGAATCATCCCCTGTTTATAAGGCAACGCGACCGGTAAAGAAATCCGCTCAGTGTCGCAACAGAGTCAAAGAGACATGAACTAGCCGCCGTCTCTCCCCAAATGCCAAGGTACGCGCGTGTCGCGAGGACTATAAGGAACACGCCCCGCCGCTTCCAACTGATTGTGGAGGACGTAATTCTTAGCGAAGAAAAAGTCTCTTCCCCACTCCACTACCCGCGTGAAAGGAATCGCATCCCAAAACTTAGAGACGAGCGCTTTCCCTTTACGAGCACCGGTCACAAAACGCGCAATCAGCGCCGAGAGCGTGCGATTAAAATTCCGAAACCCATTCCGATCGCGGCACTGAACAAGCAAATGCAGATGATTACCATTGTTAGAAAACTCGTAAATGCGAATCCCAAACCGAGCGGCTAACCGCGCAACCAAGGCAGACACAAAAAAAGCGTTCTGCTTCTGCAAAAGCGAATACTTCCCAACTGCGAAAGACGATTTCAAAATCAAATGCATCGGCCGCTTAGTCACGATCGGCCGACGAACTTTTCGCTTCCCGCGAGCAAGCTTGCCACCAAACTCGTTCACCTGCCTCAATGACTCAAATGAAAACTGCGCTGACATAAGATTTGTATATCGTCGACAAAAACGCGGGGCAATATCATTTTTCTTAAATAAGGAGAGCACAAAACATTTTTATCGACGACAAAACAACTGATTCGCCGGCCGACCAGACTTCGCACAAATACTAAACCCGGAGACAACTCAGGCCTTCGCCACCTCATCCAAAACAAAGAGTGGGCGGTGTCCGCCTTAGCAAGCTTCTACCAACGCGAGTCATTCACCCTACTTCCCTACCAACCCAGCCGGAATTTCTAACTGCTTCGCCTAAGGAGCCGCTCGCTCAGAGCTCGACAACCGACGATCAGCAAGCAACGGCGCCACGATATTTTTGGTAACGTACTCAGCACCACTCTCCGTCAGGTGAGCGAAGTCGAAGGCTATGAGAGATCGCCCTTTCTCGCTCGGGACCGTCGTCAAGCAGCCTTCCTCTCCACAAAGGAACTGCTTCATCGGAACAAACTCCAGGTTTTTGGGAAGAAGCGGCTGTGCCAAAAACTCGGCGTCCGCATCAGGCTTTGGCACAAGGCCT
>JALHPX010000099.1:0-1508 GCA_022842225.1 bacterium | reverse complement strand
AAGGCCTTCCCGCGTAAAGAGTGGAATGGGTTTACGCTTCGAGGTGTAAGCGCGGCCGACCACATTGGGCAGTCCCCCATGCCATTCCGGCATTTGCCCAAAGAGAATCACACGACGAGCACTGGGAGCCATCTGGTTCAACTTTGCAGCCAAATAAGAAGAAAAAGACGTTGGCAGATTTTGCCCCGCCCAATGGTTGTAGTTCACAAACACCATCAGGATGTCAGGACGAATTTCTTGGACTTTGCGCATCACGAATTTGCTATTCTCTGCGCACCGAGCATCGAAATGGGTTTCGTCAAAAGGCGTGCACCAAACCATCGTCGATTGAATAAAGTTAATTCGCCGCTCTTTGAGATAGGGGCGCAGACCCAGCGACAAATAACCACCAAAAGAATCCCCCACTAACATCACAGTGGGGCGTTCGGGAAACTGACGAAGAGTGCAGCCAGCTCGCCCGGGATCGTCAAATCTTCCTGAGAACAGATGACAGACGTGAGAATTAAAAAAATCGCCCTCGGTCTTCCCGTTCAGGAAATCGTACTTTGCCAAGGCTTCGCTTCCTTTTTGGAGAGGCGAAGTAATTTGTTCAAAAAAAACGGCAAGGCTAAAAAGCACCACCAGGACAGACGCGCCCCCAACCGGGCGCAAAAAACGCATGGGATTGTCCCAGGTTGCTGACAAGACCGGCTTTTCTAAAAACTTATACGTGGCTGCGGCCAAAATAATGGCTACAGCAATGTAGCCGAGCTGAAAGGATACGCTTTGCCATTCGGGCAAGAGAATTTGAGAAAAGCTGCGAATGGGCCAATGCCAAAGATAGAGAGAGTAACTAATGAGTCCTAACGTGACCACGGCCGGATTAGACAGCACAAAGCGATTTGCAAAGCCATCCTCCCGGGCCAAAATAAGTGCTACCGCGCCTAAGACGGCGACAGCCACGTGAGTCGTTGTTGCAAGCGCATAGCAAACCAGAACCAACCCAATGACACTTAAGAAATGCGCCGTCTTCCTTCCGAGTTTGGGGCGACGAGAAAGAATTTCGGCCACTACGGCCCCTGCGCTTATTTCCCACGCTCTACAAAGAGGCGAAAAAAATGCCGCTACAGAATCGTGCGACACGAGTCGCTGGTACCAAAAAAAGGAAGCGGCGGTGATAGGCAGAATGAGCCAGATAGATCGAATCTGCAGCCGATGGGCTATCCAGAAAAGCAGAGGACAGGCCAAGTAAAATTGCTCTTCGATACCTAACGACCAAAGATGCAGCAGCGGCTTAAACTGACCGGACTGATCGAAATAGCCAGCCTCATTCCAAAAGAGAAAATTGGAAATGAAAGTGAGACCGCCTGCCGCGTGCTTTGCCAATTGCCGATACTCATTAAAAAGCAGCGTAAACCAACCCAGTAGCAGGCAGCTCCCCAGAACTAAAAGCAGAGCAGGAAGAAGTCGTCGAATGCGACGATTATAGAAGTTAGCGAAGGTAAACTGACCGTCGTCTAACGCTTTGC
>JALHPX010000098.1 GCA_022842225.1 bacterium | reverse complement strand
TTCGATAAAACAAAATGGCGTCCGGATGCTGGGCCTTAATGCCCAGGTATTGCGCGAGCATCGGCGTTAGATTGGCTGGTTGCGTATCCCCCATAGAACGTTGATGGGTACCAAACGGCCGGGGGTTCTGTCACCATACTCTGATGAGATCGTTGCGGCATATGCAAAGCGGGGCGCTCGGCTTGCTACTTCTGCTTTTTTTCGCGGATAGCTGTCGGTTCATTTGGGTTTCACTGCCTTACTCGTTGAACTGGGATGACCGTTACACGATGCCGCCAGCGGCCCACGTAGCTTTTACTCCTACATTGGAGCCTGGGATTTATACATACCCCTCTTTTCCGATTTACCTCGCCGCGGCGGGACTAAAAATAGGTTCTTGGTTTGAGGCAGGGAGTGTTTCCCCTCCGCCTGATACCAAAGTCTACGAAAAGATTTACGACTGGTACCCGACCTTTACGAATAAAAGAGCGGTTTTTGGCGCGAAGGTGCTCTTTGCTTTAATTGGCACTCTCACGATGCTTTGGATCGCTCTCCTCGCGAAGCGTTTCACGGGCAAGACTAGCTCTCAGTTTTTAGCAACTGGTGTGCTTGCCGTAGCCCCGCTGTTTTTAGTGCATTCTCGCACGTATGTGAATGTAGATATCGTCGGCGCCTGCTGCTCGATCGGCTGCCTCTGCTTTCTGTTATTTCACGAACGGCAGAATACAGTTTTGTTTCGGTCTATCCTTCCGGGAATTCTTTTAGGGCTGTCGATTGCGTCGAAATACCCACTGGGTTTAGTGATGATCCCATGCCTTTTTAGTATCTGGTTTTATGACGAGAGCGACCGAATGAAAAAGTCGCTCATTCTGCTGGCGGTAGGCGCCGCAACATTTCTAGTCGCCGTTCCTTATTTTATTGTCGCTAATGCTAAGTTCCTCAAAGGTATCGGTTATTGTGCTTTTCATTACTACAAAGGTTTTGCCTTGCACGGGCCGCGCGGGCTGCCACAACTGCTTCACTACATAAAAGGGCTCATTGAGGCGTTTGGGGTAGGTTTCGCTTTAGTTGGCGTAGTTGGCTTTTTTTATCAGGCTAGGCTCAACCCACGGCGGACGCTTATTCTAACAGTGTTTCCCATCATGCTCATTCTGTTCTTCTGCTTTATGCGAGAACACCCATTGAGAAACGTGCTCACGGCTTTCTGTATTTTTCCTGTCTTTGTTGCTGCCGGAATGGATGCCATCGCAGAAAAGCTAAGGTTTCGTTTTAGCAACCTGGTCACCACTTTTGCTATCGTGCTCGCCGGAATTTTCTTTTTGAATATCCGTTTTCTCAAAAATTATTACTGGCCTCACCCCGAGACTCGCTTGGTGGCAAAAAAATGGTTGGAATCAAATGTGGAGCAAGGCGCCACTCTCGTCATAGCGGACGAACTGAAGTTCGATAGAGCTTTGGATATGCGCTACTCCGTGCGCAGAATAAGCGTCGAAAACACGGCGGCGATCCGAGAGGCTCTCGATGAAAGTAAACCTACCTATTTTTTGGTGCCGAAGCTGGATGCAGCTTTTGCGACTCCCGCAATGTGGCGGTCGCTGGAAGTGCTAACAGCGCACCCGGGTGCTCAGGCGGTCAGAAGCTTTTTCGGAGTCCATTTACCCGCCCGACGGTACTACGTTCACTTCACTTCTCCGACCGTGGTGGTTATAAAAAAGTGAGATGGCTTGCGACTGTGTTATCTTTCCTTCCATTGGGAGGGGAAAATGAAGTTAAACGGAAATACGATTCTTATCACCGGCGGATCCAGCGGCATCGGCTTGGAGCTAGCTAAAAAACTAGAATCCCTAGGCAATCAAATTTTAATCACCGGCCGAGACGCAAAAAAACTCGAAGCCGCTAAAAAACTCGTACCTAAGGTGCACACCTACCAGAGCGATGTCAGTGACGCGGCCGCAATTGAAGCGCTGTTCACCAAGGTGACTTCTGATTTTCCCGATTTGAATATTTTAATCAACAACGCTGGCATCATGCGCACGATCAACGTGCACGATGAATCCGGCGACTTGGAAGATATCACGCGCGAGATTGAAATTAATTTGAATGGGCCGATTCGCATGGTGAAGCGTTTCTTGCCGCATTTAAAAAAGAAACCGTCTGCCGCGATTATGAATGTGTCGTCGGGTTTGGCGTTTGTGCCGCTTCCCGTTTCGCCAGTCTACTGCGCGACCAAAGCCGCATTGCATTCGTACACGATGTCCCTGCGAGTACAGTTGAAGAAAACCAACGTGAAGGTTTTTGAATTGGCCCCGCCGGCGACGCAAACAGAAATGCTCGGTGATTTTAATTCCGAGGATATGAAAGGCATTACCATTATGCCCGTCGCCGACATGGTTGCCGCCGCAGTGAAAGGCATGACTTCGGACCAATTCGAAATTCGCCCCGGGCAAAGCAATCAATTGAAGTTGATGAGCCGCGTGGCGCCGCAGTTTATTCTCAATCAAATGAGTAAATCAGTAGACCGAATGCTCGATAAGCCATCGCACTAAACCCGTCATGGATAAGGCAGAGCGTTACGTATCCATTTGATTTTATGGGCTTTTCTGTGTGGTGGGGTTTTGGTCGGGCTGTATCCTCTTTGTACACCGTAACCTGCTGATTTCTCGTGGCGTTCCCCGTATCCAACCCGATCGCTCCAGCTGGCGGGTGTATTCTGAGCGTATTCCGCGCTCATTTTGAACCGGACTTACTGGTACATCCCTTGCTCTATAGAGAGTTAGGGGGATCACATGGGGGCTGCTCGCAATTTAGCGTTTGGGCTGATGTTCGGACTCCTGCTGGCACCAATGGCGCATGCATCGCGCTTGGGCAAGGCAGATGAAAAGAAGGCCGCACAATTACTCGCCGATAAGATGGCTAGTCTCTCCCAGACCTTGGAGATGCGCGAAGCCAAGATGACGCCCGATGCCCCTGCTGGAACCGTCGATAAGAACAGCGGCAATGCCAGCCAGGCACCCACCACTTTACACACCAACGTACGGAGCGTTTGCCTCGTACAATTTAATCCAATGCATTGCCAGGAATGGTTAGACCCTTTCGCTCCCGAGCACGGTTTGACCGGTGGCGGAGACTTCTCTCCTGCCGAAGGTATGTTGGCGGCAGCATGGCAGCAGCGCAAAAATATCGATGGGGGCGGCCAGTACCGCATCTGGGAAATTCGTCGTCTAGGCGATAGCGGCGGTTCGAACAAAGATGCCGACGGTAAATTAGACTTAAGTGGAGTGGTGAGCTGGAATGTTGTCGACGATGTCGCCGACCAAATGCGCAGCCTGGGTAAAGAGACCGGTGCCCGCACGATGTTATCGACCTACGATAAGAACTCCGGCAAAGGGCAAAACATTATGCCCAACCGGGAAGCGCTATCGTTAATGGCACAAACTTTCACCAAACAATTTCGTAACCGCATGGTTACCAATCTTGGCGAGATGCGAGCCGCATCGGCTCCAAGCGAATTCCTTTTGAATGAAGAAATGCCTGACTGCGAAGCGTATCGCTCGGCCGTCCAAGTGGCGATGGCTCGCCAGCCCAGCTTTGAAGAGAAGTTGCCAAATCAAGCACGTTTAGATCCTCGCTCGATGGGAAGTCTCGATCAGCGTTACCAAGCTTGCGTAGCCGCACGCCGCGCTTCGGTCAGCATGGTAAATCCGCAAGTTCAAAACGGAGGGGTGCAAGCCGGGGATCCGGAAGGCGAACAGATTGATCAAGCGCTCACTCGCTTAAATATTGCTGCTATCGACCAAGCCGGCATTAACGTGACCGAATTGCCTAAGCCTTCGTATATTCAGCTTACAGAAAAGCAAACAACCAGCCAGTTTGCTGACTTTGAAACAGGCGGGCTTTCTCTGCGCGGTATTAAGCAAGAGTCCAACGCCAAGACTTTAAATTCCTATAATAACAATTTAGAAGCAGCCGCTCAGGCGATGAAAAACGTAGTGCTGCGCGATCCTTCGATTGTGAATAACGGCGATAAGATCCGCGCGTTCAAGATTGAGCCAGGCACGCAGAGCGCGGTTTCCATCAATGGATTTACTCCGGAGATCAAGCGTGGACTCGCGTCGACAAGTTTTGCCAATGCCCCTGCAATGCAAATGGGCACGGCGACGGAATCTGCTCCTCAAGAGCAAATTCCCACCGAGTTGACGATCACGACTCGCTAAAGCGCCACACGTAATTCAGTGAAAATTTCGGCACTCGCCGCCTGGCTAAACTCGCCTTGGGCTCCACCGTGCGTCACCATTGGCTCGACGATAAGGGTGCAAACGGGATTGAAATTCCATTCTACTGCCGAGAAGAACGCACCAGAATGATCCGCCAGCGAATGCAGGTAACGAAGCGAAAGCCGTAACTCATCTCCCGTTCCCAAACGGTCCGTACGGAGCGAAGTATAGAGATAGTGTTGCCTCGGCATTTCCAGCCCAGCGCGAAACAATGCAGCGCCCGCGCCCGGGTTTGCGGTTGTTAGCGTAAAGGCGCTGTTCCACTCGCTCTCTGCAAAGCCATAGGTGTTGAGAATATATTCCAGCCGGGTATCGAAGAATCCCTCCCAGCGGACTCCAAAGGTGCTGAGTGAATACCATTCTCCCGCGTTGGTTTGTCCGGGGGTAAACCCAGTTGGCGAAGTGAGCGAAGGGTAGAGCGCCGGGCTGCCGGGGCTGATGCGAGCATCCGCGTAGACCGACCAGTAGTCGTCGATATAATAGGCTGCGTAGGCGGCCGCAAAAAGAATTTCACGTTCCATTCGGCCAGCAGAGAGCCCGAAGTAGTTTCCAGGGTGATCGCCGATTTGCTGTTCCCAGCGCAGAAGTCCGCGCGGTACAAACTCGTAGCCCGCTACCCAATCTGCTTCGCCATTGGAAACCGGCTCTACAATCGCGGTGATAAAACTCTTTTGAGAGAAATAATAATCCGCTTTGATTAGCGCTTTGCCGCGCATCCTAAAGATAATCGAACGCTGGTCGAGTGAGAAGTGGATGAGTGGGTTGCTGGGGCTAAAGAGTTCAGCCGGTCCCCATTGCACATAGTGAATGCCGGCTAGAAGTTGAAAGTCATCGGTCGCCTTCCATTTGAGAGAGGCCTCGTCGAAGTGAAAGCGGGCAAAAGTCTTCTCGGTCAAATTCTCGCCGCTTTGGGCAAAGC
Organism: bacterium; assembly: GCA_022842225.1. Lineage (GTDB taxonomy): Bacteria > Bdellovibrionota > FAC87 > UBA2466 > UBA2466 > JALHPX01. The sequence continues at coordinate 4,041 of JALHPX010000098.1, read as the reverse complement.
CACGAATGCGCGGGCGAGCGAGTGCGCTGAGCGACCCCCAATCAGCCGCTGCTTGCGGGCGCAAATCCAATGCCGCCTGGAAGGTGGGAATCTGCAGGCTGCGATTAGAAGGATTGAGAAGAGAGCTTCGCACCTTATGGTAGCTGCCGATGGCGTAGCCCTCAAAGAGATAGCTTGTTTCTAAGGGCGCCGCTTGACCGACTGTCGCGATAATCGTCAATAGAACGAATAGAATCCGCTTATACATGGATTAAGTTCTCAGCAATCGGGGCCCTGGTAGTCCCAGCGGCCGCAAAGACCGCCGCAAAAACAGAAACACCAATTAAGAAAGCTGCGCTTGTAACGTAGTACTCGAGTGCAAATGCCAGATGAAAAGGGATAGGATCCGCAAGCAGGCCTGCCTTGTACATGATTCCAGAATGATTCAGGAGCGCGGTGAGCGAAACGGAGAGAATCGCGCCGCCAGTCGTGCCGAGTAAGCAAAGCATGGCGGCTTCCATACCAAACACGGCTAGTAACGATCGCATGGAAAATCCAATGCTTCTTAGCGTGCCAATTTCGCGCGTGCGTTCTTTAACCGCTTTGAGAAAGGTGTTGAAGACGCTGAGACCCGTGATTGCGACCAAGATGGTGACGACGAAATTACGAAATATGGCGAGCAAATTCATCGTACGACGGTACATCTCCCCTTCGCGGTGATCCTTCCAATTAGCCGAAAGCAGCGGCAGCTGCTTATCGACGGCAAACTGATTGAAGGCCGAGATAAATTGCGAAGCTTTGGACGCATCCTTTAGCAAAACAGAATAGGCCGAGACGGCGTCGGTCTGATAGAGCCGCTGAACGAGTTCAATCGGCGCCATGATAAAGCGCTCGTCGATTTCGCGGTACATGGCGTTGACGGCACCTACCATCGTGGTCGACAGCGCATTGGTTTGGCCGTTCGCCGTTGACGTGGATAGTTGAAATTCTTTCGTCGTGCACTCGAATGGGCGGTAGGTGGCCTCGTAATTGCCGGCCTTAGAAAGTTTGTGCGCCGAAGGGGGAATCGTGCAGCCTAGGATTTCAGCCAGGCCCAGTCCCAGTACAACCGGGCTCTCCTCTTTACTATGCGAGAGCGGATTGCCCAGCGCCGTATCCCAGTCCCATTTAGCGCCACGCATGCGGGCCCCCTCGGCGACAGAATGACCTTTCATCAGAAAAATAGTTTGCATCGAGCCGTTGGTGATAAGTCCGGTGCCCAATAAGAACCGCACGGTAGCAAAAACTTCCCCCGACTTCTCGGCGAGAAAAGCCTCGATCTCCTTTTGTTGGCTGGCGTTAATAACAAAATCCCAGGGCGAGGCGCGGCGTTCGGCGACAGAACCTGTGTGCTCAATCAATACATTGCCGTACATACCTCTGTGCTCATAGCTCTCTTCGTAAAGCAGTCGAATATCGGTGATATAGGCCTGGAAAAGGGTGAGCGCGAGAAAGCCCGCAGCCACGGCGAGCCCCGAGCCAATCGAGTAGCGAGCGTGCCTTAGAATGTTTCGCCTAGCGAGTTTTAAGAGCGTAAACAAAAAGACCTCATCTCATTAACGAATTCACGTTAAACACCGAGGCAGGGGCTTCAGTGGTTTTGGGCGCTTGGTATTTTAGAATGCTTTTGTTCTGCGCCATCAGCGCGTCTTGAATTTCCATTTCACTGACAAAGGGCAGTTTCTTGCCTTCAAATTGAATGGAGTTGCCATACTTGAAGAACGCATTCTTGAGAGCCTTTCCCTCGGGGGTTTGGAACTGCGCTTTGACGGCGAGTTTAGTCTTTCTGCTAATCCAGTACCGGATGCGATCGTATGTGGTGCTGGGGTTCTTAGACTTCAAATCCAAAACGTAGCAAGGCTCCTCGCCCACTTTTTCGTCGGGAAGCGCGGTGGGGGTGTAATCGCGCGAGTAGTTGGTCGTCGCGATATCGCCATTGGAAGTCTCTCCCGTCAGCCGCTGGCGCGACGAGATGCCGACCGGTTTGCGAAGGCCTGGTTTGTAGAACCACAATGAGCGATCGTTGAAGAGAAATACTTCCCCTTTGTTGCGGCTTGGCGCCGTAGCTTTCGCCAACGCGTCCACACCTTTGGCAGTGATTTCAAAGGAGCGAGTAGATTTAGTATCTTTCTCCGAGCTTTCTATCTCTACCTGCCAACTTAAGGTAGATGCTAAACCGCCGCGCGAACGGTCGGAAATTTTAAGCAGCTCCTCCGGAGTGGAGTCGGCGGCGGTAGCCGCAAACGGCATGCACGTTACAAGAATAGCAATGATTCGAAGCATCTCTTCACCCTCTCAGTAAGTCGACGATTGGTTCTTGAGTCAGTTTGCGAAGCTTCAGCCACGCACTGGAAAGTCCAATGCCCGCCACCAAAGCCGCTACAGACAAGCAAAGCAGAGGCGTGAGCGTCAGCATGAAGGGCATCGTGTTCGCTATGCCCGGTGGGCTAAACTGGATCTTTAGCGAATTCACAATCACCACGACGACATAGCAAACGAAGGTTCCGCTCATTGCCGACAGCACGATCAACAAAGTCGATTCCCGAAAAAAGTCGCCTGCAATCATGCGAGGCGTGTAACCAATCGATCGCAGAGTGCCCATTTCTCTTCTGCGTTCCATAAAGCCCACGGTGAGAAAGCTCACGATCGTGATGATGATGGTGGTGAGCACCAGCACAAAGAAAAACGATGCCATCGTCGTCAGAAACTCCATCACGCCGGCATAGAACGGGGAGATCTTTTCATTGTAGAAGGGATAAACATCGTAGCCACCGACCTCGGCATCGAGTTTTTGTTTAAGGCGATCGTAAAAAGCAGAGGTGGAAGTGCCAGGCTTTAGAAATACAGCGAGATAGGTAATGTCCTGAGTCTGAAATAGTTTTTGCAAATGTGACAGATTGGTAAAGATGCTGGTTTCTTCGGAAAAAGCCAGGCCCGTCGAATGGTGCGCGACGATAAAAGCATCTGCGGCAGAGAAATCGCCGTTAAAAGCCTTGGCTACCATCTGGACGTCAGAGGTTTCCGACAGCTTGGCTTTGGCGGCTTTATCGGTGCAATCGGTAACGACTGGACTAACGGCTTTGGGCGCCTCATCCCAGATTTTTGGTTTGCCTATCATCTGCGAAATTTGCCCGGTGATGGATATTCCGTCGCCGATGTTTGGATAAATTCCCAGGCTTTTATCGTAAGGTGGAGCGATTAGTCCCGGCGTCCATTTCTTTACAAGCGAGTGCTCCCGAATCCGGAGTCCCTTTTTATCGTCGATACCTTTAGCAAGAAACGGCACGTCCCGGCATCCGGTAGAGAGCAGTCCCTGTCCAATGAGAAAGCCAGCGGTAAATTCTACTTCGGGGAATTCTCGGAGGAGATGCCCCAGGCGCAGCTGATCTTGAGGAGAGAGCGTGTACTTACCAGGGTATGTCAGAAATTTCTGCAGTCCGTCTTTTTTGTAGATCGAAACATGGCCGGCTTGATTGAGATACACCGACACCACGCCGAGGTAAGCGTCCGTGCGCACGAGATAAGCACCCATGAGTGCCAAGCCGGTAAATCCAAAAGCGATGGCCGCTCCCGAGATCAAATTTCGACGTGCGTGCCGAATCAAATTGCGAAACGCAAAGCTCCAACGTTGGGCGGAATCTCGCATCACGTTTCAAATGCCCCGTCTTGAATGCGAATGATTCGCTTCACTCGTCCCATCAGCTTCTCGTCATGTGTCGAGAACAGGAAAGTCACGTTGCGGTTGGCGTTTAGCTCGGCCAACAAATCTACGATGCGGTGTGCAGTTGCGGAATCCAGATTGGCAGTGGGCTCGTCGGCAATCACCAGCTGAGGAGCTGTCACCAGAGCACGCGCAATGGCTACTCGCTGGCGTTGACCGCCCGATAATTTGTCGGGCCATTGTTTGGCGAAATCCTGCAGCCCGACATCCGTCATAGCAGAGAGCACACGCTCTGCGCGTTGGGCAGTCGACAACTCTTTCTGCAAAAGCAGGGGCAGCTCGATATTTTCGGCAACCGTCAG
>JALHPX010000097.1 GCA_022842225.1 bacterium | reverse complement strand
GCTCTTCCGATCTCTGGCTCATATGGACCTTGTGATGGAAAATTTCTCGCATCTTTTCGAAAAAGCAGAAATCCCGTCCGAGCCTGCGCAGCCTACGTCTGAGGCCACCAGCTAGGGTATTTTGGCTCGCTGCGCATAACACCTGTTAAAAACAACAAAAAATTGTATTCGTTTGGTAACCCGTGTTAACACCGATCTTAGGGGATGGGCCATTTTGGTCCAATGGGTGAATGGACAATCTTGAAGGCAAAGTCGAGAGTCGGCCAGAACGGGGAGACGGGAAACCCGAACGCAAGCCCGAAAAAAAACTCGACGCCAAATTAGATTCCAAAACAGAAAAGCGTAGCTCGCGCGAATACGCACGCTCGGCACTACCCACTCCTTCTTCTGAAAAAGTTTTTGAGTCCTCTCCGCCAAGTCTTTTCGATTACTTCGATTATCGAGAATACCTGCAAGATTATTATCGGCACCACAAGAGCCGGAACTCTGCTTACAGCTACCGACTCTTTGCTCGGAAAGCGAAGCTCGGTTCGCCAAACTATCTAAAGCTCGTGGTAGATGGCAAAAGACGGATCACCGACCGTACAATTTATCAGTTTGCTCGCGGGCTCGGGCTGACGCGTGATGAAGAGAAATACTTCCGCGAATTGGTCCTCTACCAAGAAGTTTCCGACCCGGACAGCAAGGAACAACATTTACGCTCTCTCTTGAAATACCAAGAGAAGCAGCGCACTCCGGTTCCTTTGCGCTCGGACAAGATCAAATTTCTCTTGGATTGGTACCACGCAGTGATTCGCGAGCTGGTGCTCAATAAAGACTTTAAGGAAGATCCTGCTTGGATCGCACGTCGACTGGGTAACAAGATTACTGAGGCGCAAGCGAAAGAGAGCTTAGAGCTTCTGGTCCGCCTTAATATTTTGGAAAGAAACGAACAGGGAAAGCTGGCGCAGCGCGAGCCGCTTCTTACCAGCTCCGATGAAGTGCCTTCGCACGTTATTCGCAGTCTGCATCGTACTTTCTTGCGCAAAGCGATTAACTCCATCTTCTCGGTGCCGATGGATCGGCGTGAGCTGTCGGGGTTAGTGCTTTCGGTTCCTTCTCATCGGGTTAAAGAGATGAAAGAAGAACTCAAAGAGTTTCGGAAAAAGTTAAACAGGAAATATGGATTGGATAGAACGGGCGACGAAGTCTACTTCGTGGGACTGTATCTATTCCCTGTTACTAATAAGGGAGAAAACGCATGATGGGTAATATTTCTTGGCGTAACGAGCTGCGGGCGATCGCGGCATCGGTAGCGGTGGTGATTGGAACCACCAGCGCGCTCTGCGTACACGCTCTTCCGACGCTCGATCATGGCCGCTCTGCGGGAATTGAGATTGGAAATGGCCAGTTAGCTGAAGATTCGGGGAGTGGTGCCGGTCGGACCGAGGGAGAAATTGCCTTACCGGAAGCCGTGCGGGGTTGGACTACGCGTGTTTCGGATTCTTACACGGAATTGATTGGGCCGGTAGATCCTCAAACTTCTACTTCGACTAAACTTCGCGTGAAGGAAATCGAACAGCTAGATGAAGGCACCGTTCGGGAGCTGGAAGAAATCGGCTGGAAAAGATTTTACTGGGCCGGCAAAGACGGTGTGCGCCTTGAGCGGGTTTCTGCCAAGAATCGCGCCTTGCGGTCTTTAGAAGTGAAGTTGTTCGGTGAAACCGTGGTGGAACCGGTGGAATTAGTTTTAATTGGAACTAAAGGATCTCAGAGTTTTAGCTCCTTATACGAATGGCTGACTCCCAAAGATAAACTGGAGACTGACCAGCCATAAATAGAGGGCGTACGAGGTAGGCAACCCTCGGCGCCGCTCAGATAAAAAAAGCCGCCCTCTAAATTTCCGGAAGAGATCTTTACCCGAGACTATCTACCGAAATAAGAGGGCGGCGATTTTTTTTAAGCTCTAATAAGCGGGCAAGCGCACTATTCGCGCACTACCCAGACTTTCGTATTCGCTACCACGTCGTCAAAAACGCGGACAGGAACCGTGTAGACACCCAAAGCTTTGATAGGTTCTGCGAGAAGGATGTCCTTCTTGTCGACCTTGAAGCCTTCGGTAGTGAATGCTTTTTCAATATCCTGTGTGGTGACAGAACCGAACAATTTGTCCTGTTCGCCGACCTTTTTCGCGATGGAAATAGAAACGCGCTCGAGCTGTTGCTTTAAGCCGTCTGCTTCCTTCTTGCGCTTGGTCTTGCGGGCATCGAGCGCACGGCGCTCGTGCTCAAAAGCCTTTAAATTGTTTTGTGTTGCTGGAATTGCAACTGCGCGGGGGAGGAGGTAGTTGCGCGCGTAACCGTCGCGAACATTCACGATAGTACCTGCGTCTCCCAAGTTGCTCACATCTTGCTTCAAGATAACTTTCACGTCTTCTCCTTTAAACCTGACCGCAGTTTAAACCACGGCCCTATGACTCCCAAACCAATCAAAGCATAAAAGCCTGGAAAAATTCCCAGGCAGTAAGCCAGCGTCTTTTGGGGTCGGGTCAAATTTCTAAGTCCCAACCATCTGGAAAGAACTACCGACCCTTGGACAAACATCCAGGCGCGTCCGATTCCCAAAAGCCCGCTTAATCCGGGGATAATCCTAAAAGCTACTACCACGAAAAGTCCAAGAAACACAAAGCTTGCCGACTTTAACAGCGGCATTGCCTTGAGACTATTAGCGCTCCAGGGGTTTGGACTCTCAGTCCATCCAAAATGGGCGCCGGCGCCTACTGCAAACCAGAACGTGAGCAGGAGCAAGGCGACGTATTGAAACGGCCCTTCGTGGATGAAAACTTGCTTCCAAGCGTTCCAATCCATTGGTTCTGTGGAAGACTGCTGCCATTGAATGGCTAGGGCATCGACTGTCTCGGAGACTTGGCGGACCCAAAATGCCCAGGGATCGAGGTTCTCCATTCGGGCGAGAAACACAATCACGAGAGTGGTGATGGTCATCCCAACTGCCACAACTCTGAGAAATCCGATTGGCCGGGAAATGCCGCGAGTAATTGTGTCGGCGCAAACAAGGCCGTAAACGAAACTAAGCACGACGACGGCCGGAGATTGGTTAAAAACTGAAATAGCAACGACCGCTCCGATTACCGCTGCAAGCTTGGGCCAGGGCTCGACCATGCGGGTATGGGCCCAAAGCATAGCGAGAGGGCTGAAGAGAAAGCTCACTATACCTAGACCACAAAGCACACCAAAGCTAAGTACCGAGAAAAAATCCGGTGCTGGCGTTTGCTGCTCGACTGGCCTGTCATTGTCTAGGCGCACTTTTTTCGTCCTGTTTTTCTGTGGGTATTCTGGGTTCGGGTTTCACAATTGAAATGGATTTACCCACGATTTTGACTTCTTTGACAGCTGTGCCTTTCCGATTTCGGAACTCGCGCAGCCAAAGCTGTCCGGCTACTCTCACTGGAACACCCACTGGTTGTTTGTGCTCCAGGCCCGCCCCTAATTCGCCAACCGCCAAGATATCGTATCGGCCGCGGGAGGCAGTCCCCAAAAAGGACTGCTCTACAGCGATCGTAAACTCTAAAACGGCAATTCCTGAGGGAGTGTAACGAAGCTTTCCAGCCGACGTGACCTTACCAACAAGAGAGACGGAATTATGGGAGTCTCTGTCGTGCAGAGATTAAGCTCCCCGCTCCGAACCACCCTTATCACCACGGAAACCACCACCTTCACGGCCTCCGCCGAAACCGCCTTCGCGGCCTCCACCAAACCCACCATCACGTCCGCCGCCAAAACCGCCGCCGTCGCGACCGCCGCCACCGAATCCGTCACGGCCTTCACGCTTGCGCATTTCGCGGCTGCGTTTGAGATCTTCTTCGGCTTGCTGGATGGCTTTAATTTGTTTGTCGTAATCGTAGTCGGCTTCCACAGCGACCGAGAGGAAACGAATGACTTCAGGAAGGATTTTGAAGTGACGTTCGATTTCTTCGACGACACCCGACGTGCCCGTGTAGACGACGACATAGTAACGACCCATCGTTGCGCGGTCGATTGGGAATGCTAATTCTTTGAGGCCCCACTCATCGCGGTTCTTAATTTGACCGCCGAATCGAGCTACCACGCTATCGATCTTCTCGTTGATCGAAGCAGCGCTTGCGTCGGTGATGTCCGACTTAAAGATATAAACTGTTTCGTAATTATTGAGACGTGCTTGGGCTTCTGCCATTTATCCTCCCGGTCAGTGGGCGTTTTACCCGCTGGCCCCTGGTCTATGCCGGGGCAAGGTTTATCCAAAAAGGGACTCATAGGTAACAAAGGAAGTGTGGAAAGACAAGGCAGCTAAGCGAAATGGGCCAACACGCCTGTGTAGAGAAGGTAGAGGAAAATAGCCGGTAGGAAATCCGCTACCTTGAAGGACTTGATCTTCGAAACCGACAGACCAATCATGATGAGCAGGATGCCGCCTACGCCGGAGAGATTATTGAGCGTGGAGGGTTGATTTAGGTACTCCAATTGGGAGGCGAAAACTGCAATGAGGCCTTGGTACAGGAGGACGGGGATCGCCGTCAGCGACAGGATCGGACCGTAAACAGCAGCTAAGGTTAGTGTAAAGGTGCCGTCTAGGATTCCCTTGGTAATAAGAATTTCGTGATCCTGCCGGAGGGCGGATTCGATAGGGCCCAAAATAGCCATCGCGCCAGTGCAAAAGAGCACCGAGGTATTGAGCAAGACCTGGGTGACTTCGCGCTTGGTGCCGCCGGAGGGCTTAGAAAAAGTCTGCGCCCAGCGGTTTTGCAAAGCGACCAGCCAACGTTCGAGGACGTTTTCTAATTGGAAGGCTGTTCCAAAACCGCCGCCCAGGATGAGGCATCCTAAAACCAGCAGGATGTTTTCCATTCGGAGAGAAATGCGAATGCCGATAACGAGAGTGCAGAGTCCGAGGACGGACAAGAGAGCTTCGGTGATCCGGTCATTCATCGCGCGGCGGAGGATGCGGCCAAGGAAAGCGCCCAAAACAATAAATGCACAATTATAGAGAACTCCGGTCACGGCACTTCCTAGCTGGGAAGCCCCGCCAATAGCAACTGCTATTCAGAATCGCGAGTGAGGCCGTGGCCTGAAAGCGCTTCAGATGTATCGAAGGAGTTCGCAAATGCTTTTGCGGATTCTCCCGTAGGAGCAACGGCGTTTGTCGCTGGCGATGATGGAACTTGGGCCTGAGGGCCATCGAAAGATTCTCCACCCGTCGACGCGACTTTGCGCTCAGTCACTTCGGATGCCTTGGGCGCGTCTTCGATTTTGGGAATAACTGCTGCAATGATGGAATCGGGCAGCAGTGAAGCGCCGTTAGAGTCCTTGGATTTCTCTTTTTTTCTCGTCGAAACAAAAACTGGGCTCGCTTCTTTTGGGCGCGTGGTTTCCGGACTGCCTGCGGCTTTTCCTGGACCTGCGATGGTCGCAACCGAGCCGCCTTTGGAATCTCCGCCGGACGACGAGCCAGAGCCGCCGCCAGTGCCAGCGCCACCTCCGCCACCACCGCCTGCACCGAACTGTTGCTGTTGGGGAGGCATCATCTGAGGAGGCATTTGGCCCATTCCGCCATTGCCTTGTCCACCACCGCCACTGCCGCCACCACCTCCGCCACCACCACCTCCGCCGCCGCTTCCTCCCCCACCGCCTCCACCCTTGTCGCCGCCGCCTTTTGGGCAGGTGGAGCAGCCGCCGGAGTTGCCGCCTTTGTCTTGGTTGCAGGAGGCGCAGCCTCCAGACTTGCTGGAATCATTGCCTGCAATGCTGCCGGTTAATTTGTTTGCTGTTCTCGCAGCCTGGACGTCGAAGAACTTTAGGTTCTCAGTGCTCCCCACAATGGCGCAATAGAGACAGCCTTTTTCACCAGCTGCTTTACTTTCATTGTTAAAGACCGGGAATAGCGCCTCGTTAGAAGCAATCGCTTGAACAATCGCTTTGTTTCGCTCCCTGGCCTCGGGTGGGAGTTTCTCGAATGCATTGAGATCGAAGGTAAAGCCATGGTCGCTTTTTGGATTGGCTTTAACCAAACTCGGATCCAGCCCCAAGTTCTTGATGATATCTTTAGGTTACGTTCCAATTGCTTCACGCAACTCCTTTACGTTCAACTCGTGACTGTTGAACCTAGAAATAAGCTCTTTGGATTTTTTCCAAGCGTCTTCGGGTTTTACTTCGGCCGGTTTGGCAACGTCGGTAGAAGCCGGGGGAGTGCCCGCGGGAGCCTCTGTTTTATCTGCTTCGGCGCCGATGGCGACGGAGTGGAGCAAGAGAAAAGCGGCCAGTGATGCCACTAGGAAAATTGCGGATTTGGTCTCTTTAGTTGCGATAATCATGTCGCCCCCTTGCTGCTGATACATTGTGAAAATGCATAAAACAGGCCTACTTCCGGGCAATCGGCAGCCTCAAAATGGGCGTATTCTTCGAGGCAAAGTGTCGAACTTTTAGACAGCTATAGAGATTGTTTCCTATCTCGGCTCCCGATATAAATCTCAGCGTGGATATTACGAATTTTGGCGAGCGGATTTTAGCGGACGACGATTCTCGGATGGTGCGTGAGCACATGGACCGGTATCGGTTTGCGCTGCGCTATGTGGAGCCCACGTCGCAGGTTTTGGATTGCGCGTGTGGCACCGGATATGGGTCCGTATTGTTGGGCCAACGGTCGGAAGATGTGGTGGCCGTCGATCTTTCCAAAGAAGCTATTCAGTTTTGTCGCGCGCGGTACGCGGCTTCGGGCGTGCGCTTTGAAATGGGCAACGCCGAAGAACTGAAATTCGAGTCGGAGAGTTTTGATCTCTATATTTGCTTTGAAACCATTGAGCACGTGCCCAATCCGGAAAAACTTTTGGCCGAGGCGGTACGTGTTTTGAAACCCGGCGGCAGGCTTTTGGTCTCTACACCCAATCGGGTGTTCTCGGGTCTTGGCCCAGGAGAGAAGCCTTCAAATCCGTTTCATTTGCAGGAATGGTCGCTGAAAGAATTCCACACCATGTTGTCGCGGCATTTTGGACGGGTCAGTCATTACGTCCAGCGCGTGAAATCGCCGAATAAGTTTCATCCCAAGTATGTTCTCTCCAAGGGAAAGCGCTTGATGGGATTACCCGATGTTTTGTCTGTAAAAGCCGACGAGAAGAACTTTAAAAGTTTGGAAGATGGGAATCCGTGGAACCCCATGATTCTGATTTCGGAGTGTCGAAAAAGTAGCCTCGGGGCAAAGCAGTAGCATCGCGCGATTCGGGGTGAACTACCACTTTCATCGCCCACGCTTTGGCTTCGCCTACCAGTAATCCAGCGCGAACTCGCTTTCCGCGCACGTATTGAAAAGCTAAAAACTCAGGGTCCGCAGACGTGCGCAGCACCAGGATGCTGAGTTCTTGCTTGGCTAATTGGGATTCCAAATTCTGCACGGAGCGAAACGCATGCTCTACCAACGTACGCAGACGAGAGGGAAAGAACTCTAACTCCGTTCGCGATTCTGTGTCTTTTTTGGCATTCGCGGAAACGTATTGAGAAAACGGGTACGGCAAAAGCTCGTTCCACAATCCGGTGGATGCAGCAACCGGGGCGTGGGGGAGCTTCTTGTCTAAATGAGAAACGACGATGCGGCTGGGAGTTTCTATCGCGGTGTTTTCATTAAAGACCGGGCGCGCTTCTTGGGCACCTTGCACAACGTTTGCACTGACCAATACGCCGCCCACTTTTTCTACAATAGCGAGAGGGAACACCGAAACGCCCAGTCCGATGCAAAACCGCCAGCGCGTGGATTCGTCGATATCCGCCCAGGAGCCTGCGTGCAGACTTTGGGGGGCAGCAGTATGAAACAGTTCTAAACTCACTCTGACTCCCTTTGGGTTAATGGTGCCGCGTACGTCGCACCAACTGACCCAATTCTTGAATCGTCGCAAAAAAATCTTCGCCAAACACGGGAGCAGGTGAGGGGACCCAATAGGACCCTTTTCCCCAGTCCGTACGGCTTACTCTGCTCTCGTCGACGATGACAGACTCGCCTGGAGTTCCCTTCCACGACAAAGCCTGTAAGCACTCGTCGTATTGAGGCAATCCAAACGGAAAGATCGCGTGCCCGCCGTGGTGAACATATTCCACCAGAGCGTTGGCCCAATTCCGACAGAGATACCGTCCACATATCACAACTTGGACAGAAGTTTTTAAAAGTCCGGAGGGCACGGAATCCACTGGCATCAAATAGACGGGTACGTCGCTTTCGAAACCAGAGTAGGAGAGCGCTTCCCAGATCCGTAGCGCGATGGCCGCTTGTGCGTGAACCAGACCGTCGGGACTGCAGGGAAAAGCGGTCGTATCAAAAGGAGAACGTTTTAAGTCGCTAATCTGCTCGATAAAGACGGAGTCCACAGCTACCGAGAGATCGCTCTCTGTTTGGATAAAACTGGTGGGCGCACTTGTTCTTACGCGCACGCGGTTTTTAAGGCCGTCGGCGAGACAAACCGGCAGATTCAGCACCTCAAGCGACAGCTCGCGCAGCAATTCCCGACGACACCAACGGTAATCGTAGACCGCGTGCCAAGGCCGTTTGTCCATGAGCAGACGATATCCTTGTGAAGAGCAGGCGGATTCAAACGTGCGAAAAGAAGACTGATAGCGCAAATTCAGCTGATCGATGGAGCCGTAACGCCGAGCCAGAACCTCGGGGAAACGTTGCGCGCGCAACATGCCTTGATCGGTTTCAAAAAGGCTTAGATCGATTTCCACCGAAGCCAAAGGGCCCTCGGGTTGGGCATACAGCGAGAGAATCGAGAGCATCTCTTGTAGGAAATCGAACCACGCGGATTTAAACTCGAAATCAAAGAGAGAGGAAACAGCTGTGAGTTCGGCGCCCAGAGGCCGACGATAAACCAGAGTGCTCGGCAATAACGCCGCGTTTTCCCACGTAGAGCGGGCCCACATGGGCGTAGCTCTCAGAAAATCGCGAAAGCCAGTGGCAGCGGTGACCGTCAGCCCTGCTTCTTCCGCACAGGCTAGAACGCGTTCGATGCGCAGTTTCGAACTGCGAGAAAAATCGCGGATGCCTTTTACGGACTCGTGGACGGACCAATCGACAGGGAGAACGAGATTTTCAACTCCTTGTTTTTTTAATCCATGAAGCGTGGCACTCCACTGCGGTGGTACTTCGCGGTGGTATTCGAATGTGGCTGAGAGTGGATTCAACGGACGACTCCCCAAAGTCGTC
>JALHPX010000096.1 GCA_022842225.1 bacterium | reverse complement strand
GGTGAATCGGCTCAAAGCCTTTGGCTAATTCGTAGAGTAGCGAGACCGCGAGGTAAGGGTGCAGGCGCTTACCTGGTTGGCGCTCGATAAAATCAGTCAGCGTTTCGCCTTCCACATATTCAGAAATCAAAACAAAAACGGGCAGTCCTTCCCAATAGAGCCATTCTTGCGAATGGTATTGGATGATGATCGGGCAGGTGCGCAGCTTGTGCAGTTTTTTGGCGTAGAAGCGCGCGGTTTTGTTCTTGTCGTTGCGTGCCGGGTAGAAAAACTTAGCGGCGCGTTCTACGCCCGTTTCTCTCTCGCGAATTCGAAAAACTTCGCCTTCCCAGCCAGAACCGATTTTTTCAAGGACCTCATATTTACCCCACAGGATTTGGTCCTGAATGAAGTCAAAGTCCGTAAGTTTCGAGGGTTTAACTTTAGTTGCCCGCATACTGTCTTATCGCCGTATTCGGTTAAGTTCTTGATTTCGCGACGCGGTATACAGGATCATGTAGGTAAGGAGTTGAAAATGGGTACGAAATGCGTGCGTCAATTGGCAGCTTTTGTCGTCGTTTTTGCGTACTGCATCGCGGCGTCCGCAGTAGAGCCGCCGAAGCGAATGCATAAAGGCGGACAGGCTACTTCTTCTTCATTGGCCAAGAAAACGGCTGACCATCCAGAAGTTGATGTGGCTCAAGCTGCTCCGGTGGACCCGGCGAAGTGCAAGGAGCTCGCCGAGAAACTCACTCAAATTCAAACTGAGGAAAAAACGGTGAAGGGCAATGGGGTGATGCTTTGCTCTGAAGCTAGTTGCATGCGATTGACCGACAAGAATCGCAAATACAAATCTACGTTTACGTTGCACGCCGATTTGAAAGAGAAAACAATCGAGCTCCGTCACGTTAAGGAAGAAGATAAGGAACTCGGTACGCCTAAAGCTACCTATAGCTTCTACGTCCAGTCAGGCGAACATACGGAAATGCTCCTGGCATGTTTTGGAAATAAACCGCTCACGGGCACGGTCGTTGTCCAATCTTTTGTCAGACTTCCCACCGAAGGCGATACCCACCTGAAATTTCGCGCCAACGTCCAGAATCTCGAGGTAACGCAGCCAGTTGCCGAGAAAATGTAAGCTTTCTGGTCGCACTCCGCTCGAATACGTATTCTCACGACCTACTCAAGACCCATCCTAAGTATACGAATTCACTCTGTTTTCCTGTATTCAGTCAGTGCCCAAATGATGGAACGGTAACTGCACTCTCTACCCGTACAAGCGATCACAGTTCCTAGGGGGCAGGACATGGTTGGGCGAAGTGTATCTCCGCGTTTATTCGCGGGCGTTGTTTTTTCATCCATTCAACTTTTGATTTTAGTTGTTGGTTTTACTTATCAAGCGGACGCCGAAGCACGCTGCCGCGGCGGTTCTTGCCGCGTGCAACGGTTTGCGCCGTTCCAGCGTTTTCAACCCATGAGAAGTTGCAGCGGCCGTAGTTGCGGTCAGCCAGTGATGTCATCTTGCGGCCCACGCGGTTGCGGGCAATCAGTTGGCGGATGCGGTATGCGTCGTGTTTGTGGTGCTAACGGCTGCAGCATGGTGAGCAGCTGCGGCAGCGGACAGTCCTGCGGTCCTAACGGTTGCAGCACGCGCATGGCCGGATCGGTGTGCGGTCCTAATGGTTGCAGTACCCGCATGGCCGGATCGGTGTGCGGTCCTAATGGTTGCAGCACCCGCGTGGCCGGATCGGTATGTGGTCCAAACGGCTGCAGCACTGGCGGTGGTATTTCTCCGGCGCACGCTGGAGCGGCAAGTTTACTGGGAATCGGTAACGAAGCCCTTTCGCGCGGAGTTTCTTCCGGCCTAGGCGCTCTTCAGGATCAAGGAACAGTACAAGCGTGCAGTGGAGGAGTGAATTGGTACAATCGTTCCCGCGCAAACTGGGAACCTGCAAATATCTGCTTAAGCGTGAATAACCAACAGCTTCCCATTATCTTAAATGCAAACGGCGATCTTCAATTAGCCGATCAAACGGGAAATTTAGAGCCCCTATCTGACAATCATGCTCGCGCTCTTGCAGCTACCTACCGCAAGAACGGCGTGAAGCACGATTTCATGCCGGCACTTTTTCAGCGGTATCCAGAAGAGGCAAATTCGACGGCGGTTGCGCAAACCGAGGCCGCAGCTCCACAACCAACTGTGCAAGGCGAACGCAATCCAGCGTCTGGCTTGTCTGAGACCGCGTCCACACAGCCTGCGGCTGCCAGCAAACCGACACTAGTGGACTTGGTAATGGGCGAAAAGAACAGCGACGGCACTGTGAAGTTGGATGTTGCGAAATCGGTCCAGGCGATGATGGCGAAGAAAGCTGACATTCTGGCTGCAGTTGCAGCGGGCGGACGTGGAGCGGTTACACTGATGTTCTCTGGAGCAACCTGCGGACCTTGCGTAAAATTGAAAGCGGCGATCAACAATCCTGCATCAAACGAAAAGCTCTTACAGGCGCATAAAATCAACCCGACGCAAGATCGACTTGTGATTGCAATTGATCAAAGCGTTGTAGCTTCTATTCCTGACGAGCAGTTGAGAAACGCTCTGATGCCGTACGCCGATGAGAACTCCGATACATTCGTCGCGTCGGTGCCATTCATCTT
This sequence comes from bacterium, assembly GCA_022842225.1. GTDB lineage: Bacteria > Bdellovibrionota > FAC87 > UBA2466 > UBA2466 > JALHPX01. The sequence continues at coordinate 6,585 of JALHPX010000096.1, read as the reverse complement.
CGGAAATTAAGCTGTCCTGAGTATTACCATGATACGATTTGCCTATCGGCGAGTCGTACTAAATGCATCCAAAAGTCTTATTCGAAATCTCTGTTCTGGGGTACGCGGCTCATGGAGCTGCGTACCGCACGGGCGTCTTTCGCATGGTGGATCAGTGGGCAAGGGGGCTCGCCACTCGATCGGATTTGGATCTGCTCTTTAGCTCACTGCTCGATCCTAGGACGAGTCTCCGCTCTCAACATTACTGGTCCCATTCTCCAGTGCTTTCGCAGCGCCCGTTTGCTCCGCGCACGGCAGCCCGCTCGCTTCTTCAGCAAGTGGATCACACCTTTCTCGAACTAGCCCGCAAGCCAGGCGGTTCATTTCCTAAAAAAATTGTGCGGCGCGGACTCTCTGAGGTTTTGCGTTTTTGGGAAAAGCGCGGCGAGCCGGATATCGCGGCGGTGACTTCTCGAGCGCAGATTTTCCATGCGAACTTCTGGCCGTTTCCCAAAGCCGCCCGTAAGTCTACCGACACGCGGTTCTTAATGACCTTTGTCGATCTTATTAACTTGGTGAACCCCGAGTTATCGACGGACGGCGGCGCCTTTTATCGAGAAGTGCTGGATTCCATGCAGTCCGACGATTTTACCGTCAGTATCTCCGAAGCCACCCGTCAGGACGTCTTGCGTGCTTGTCCGGATTTAGACCCTAAGAAAAGTTTCGTAGCGCACTTGGCCGCCTCGCAAGATTTTCGGCCGGTCGATTCAAAGCAGGAACTCTCTGTGTGCCTCTCTAAGTGGGACCTTGCTCCAGATTCGTACATCTTGAGTGTGTGCACTTTAGAGAAAAGAAAAAATCTCAATCTACTGATTGATGCATTTGAAGCCTGGGCATCACGCGGAAACTCTAAAACTCGCTTGGTGCTTACGGGTGCCTCGGGCAACGCGATGGACTCCGTCCGCAACCGACTCGCCAATAGCAAAATAAAAGACCGGGTATTGCTCACGGGTTTTGTCGACGACGCAGACCTAGCGCCGCTTTATCAAGGGGCCGTGGCGTTTGCGTATCCGTCGCTGCAAGAAGGATTTGGACTACCGGTTTTGGAAGCGCTCCAATGCGGAGCAGTGGTGGTGACCGCAGATAATAGTTCGTTGCCCGAAGTGGGGGGCGATGCGGTGATTTATTGCGATGCCAAGAATAAGGATTCTATCGTCGAAGCATTGCAAACAGCGGTCAGCGGCACGGGTCGGGCGGAATTGCAGCGCAAAGCGCTGGTGCAAGCTAGCAAGTTTTCGTGGGAAAAATCGGTACAGAAATTAGCGGAAATTTATCAGCTCATGGGGCGCTAGCGCGGCTTGCGGTTTGACCGCATGGCCTTTCGCACCGCGATCCACCCTCGTCGACAAGCCGCGGTGAGCGCATCGCCCACTTCTTCGATCGCTTTGCCAGGCGCTAGACTCTTTATCTGCACGTTGAGCAATCGCAACGTGCCGTGAATCTCTTCTTCCACCGCGGACTGGTGGCCTCCCCATAAATCCGACAACCGCTGGAACACAGCTTTCTTCCTTATTTTCTCGTCGTACGTTTTTTCAGGCATCGACCAGCTCAGTGCGTAAACGAGAGCTTCTTGAAAAGCGCGTTTGTCCTTGGGGAATGTTTGTACTGCCGGCACACCGTTTTGGCCCGGTTTCTGGCCGCGCCAATCGTGTCCCGTCAGCAGAATGTTTGCTCTCTCCACCAAATCCATCGCAAAAGCCTGGTGTTCGGAAGGGCGCAGCGAACCAAAGGTCTTGCGCAGTTCATTTGCTCGCCCTGCCGACGAGTTTTCATTCATTAATTTGAATGTGTAATAAATCAGCGTTTCTCTTTCCGTCGGATTTGCAGGCGGAAACACTGCCTCGGGGAGCACGGAATAATCCGGGGCTTGCGATTTTTCGGTCTCAGGGGAGCGCTCTTCCAAAGTTACGGGATCGGGTGCAAAAGATTCACGCGACAAGGCCGCGAAGAGGGCAAGAATCAAAATGAATGCTGTGCGTTGCATGGGAGAATGAGGGTCGTTTTCAGTTTCTCATAATCCGTTGAAAACCATAAGGCAGAGGATTACTTTCGGATTTCAAATGGATGCACACATTGCGAATGGGGCGGGCGCATTGGATATGACCACGGTCAACGTGGGAAGCGTGCCTGCGACTGCCACTGCAAAACGCTGGCTAGTAAATCCATATATCGATCTGCTGTTTTGCTGCGGGGGAGCGGTTTGGATCGCTGCTTTTGCCTATGATTGGGCGGCCCGCGAATACTCCTTTAATTTCACCGTTTCTTTTGCAGTCGTACTCACCCTTTTGACGCACTCGCTAGCCAATCCTCACACGTCGGCAACATGGCTTCGGATCTATGGCGATCCGGCAGAGAACAAGCGCTTTCGCTTTTATTCCCTTTGGCTGGCAATCGCGATGGTGGCACTGGGTGCATGGGCGCTCACTCAACCAGGATGGCCCGAGGGCCTGGCAAATCTGTATCTGCTTTGGGTGATTCTGCATTACACTTCGCAGGTCTATGGCATTGCACTGCTCTACTGCGTTCGTTGGGGCTATCACTTCAGACCTTGGGAAAAAAACGTATTCAAATACACACTGGTCTTCACCGCTGCTTTTGCGATCGCGCGCAAGCTGGCATGGCGCGAATACGCCATTCCCTATTTCTTAGGATTGCCGATGCCATTTTGGGGACCTATTCCGGATTGGACAGCCTATCTCTGCGGCGGTCTTTGGGCCGCGAGCACGGCGCTCTTTGCTTTTATAGTCGTGGATAAGTTTTTTAGAGAAGGTTTAGTGCTGCCTCCGCCGGTGATCCTGCTCTTGATTTCGATTGGCGCCTTTATTTTGGCAACGGGCCCAATGATGTATGCCGTGTGGTTATTCGTGCCGCCGTTTTTTCACGGCAGCCAGTACCTGATGGTGTCGGGGGTCTATCATTTTGGAAAGAAGCGCCAGGAAGATACGACGTTCACCGCCAAGCTCTTTAGCTGGGAAGGGGTGAAGTACTGGGCCGTGCTGGTGATTATCGGCAATTTTATTTACGCCGGCGCACCGACGTTTCTGTCGGAGCTAGGCATCAGTTACACCGTGGGGCTCGCGGTGATTTTCGCCATCGTGAATTTCCACCATTTTCTTACGGATGCTGCTATTTGGAAGCTTCGGGATCCCAAAACGCGAGAAGTTCTATTGAATGGGTAAGTCTAATTCACATTCTGCGGATCAGTCTTGGCGGAAGGTAAAGCTTCCTGTTCGTATTGCAGCGAGTGCGGCTTTTGTCTTGTGGCTTTTTGTCATCGTGAGTGGCGGCTTCGCTTGGCCTTCGGGGCTGATGCAGTTCTCTCATTGGCCGTGGAACCAATCTTGGTTCATGTTCTATCGCAGCTCGGGCAAGCATTACTTCATGCAAGCGAAGGGCACCTTAGCCGACGGCTCTTCCGCGCCGCCATTGATTGACCGCTACTTCAAATTTCCAGCCGCTTTTCACTCCAGCCGTTTTAACGAGGTGACTCGCGACGATTGGCACGTGCGCCAGATGGCCGCTTATCTGTGTCGCAAGTACAATCGCGAAGCCCCTTATGCCGCCCGCATGGCGACAATCTCAGTATGGGACACGTGGTGGGACGATAAACGCGGCGTACGTCGCTATGAATCTGAAATCCCGGCCGCTGAAAAGCAGACTTGGAACTATCTCACCAATGAGCCGTGCAGCAAGTTAGAGATGGAGGTTCCTCAGTAATGGAATTCTCATTGCGTAATTGGTCCCGTGGCCGACTCACTGCTAGTTACGAAGCCTGGAATCGCTATTTCTTCAGCGAAATGGCAGTGGATTCGCTGGCCTTGTACCGAGTGTTTTTTTGCCTCGTAGTTTTCTTGGAGAGTATGTCTTGGCTGCCTTATTCCGAGGAGCTCTTTTCGACCGAAGGCTTTCACATCCGCTATTCCTTTTTCTCGGCGCAAATGTCGCCGTTAGAGGCCAAGGCGTTTGTCATTCTGCTAGGCGTTTGCTCACTTTCTGCCGCGATTGGGTATTACACGCGTTTAAATCTTGCGCTCACGCTTATATGCTACGCGTTTCTCCATTCCGTTGATTTCATCAACGAAAAAGCAGTCGAAACGATCGTTATGGTCGTTTTATCTATTCTTGTCTTCAGCCCCTGTAATCGGCTTTACTCACTCGATGTTTATCTGGGGCGCTTGGAAAGGCGAGACAAGGGGAGTGTCTTCTTCCAGCGGCTTTTGCAGTGGGAATTTGTTCAGATTTATTTCTTTTGCGGCGTCACCAAGATGATGACGCCTGAGTGGCCGACTGGAAAAGTCATAATCGATAGTCTTACGGGTCGGTGGGCTTCAGATACCGGCATTTGGCTGTCTGGTTGGATTCCAGAATGGGCGGTCCGCGGGGCAGGGTTCGGGACGATTATTTTTGAATTATTCGTCGGAGTCTTGCTCTTGACGCGGCCTCTGCGCTGGTTGGGCGTCGTCCTCTGTTTGGCCTTTCACCTGAGTATCGAGATCTTCCTCGATATTGGATCGCTGGGCCGGCAATTCATGGCCGCCGATCTCTTTTTGTTCTTCAATCCAGACCGAGCCGCGGTCTTCATTCGCGCGCTCGTGCCTTGGAGTCGCCGGTCCTTGCAGAGAATACAGGAAAGCACGCGCAGGCTTCGTCCTGCCGCATCAAATAATTGACGCTGCGTCCGCACCTGGCGCTTCGCGTGCAAAGTTTTTATAATAAGAGCGCATGAAAATCGGACTCGTCGCTTGCTACCCGCAATCCCACAAAGATTTTTTTTCGTCGTATGCGTCTCTCTGCAGTTTAGAGAATGCATTTAAGAATGAGGGGGTCGCTACCGAGGTCTTTACAGCGGCCACACTGGAAAGTCCGGCGGTTTTGGATGAAGTCGATCGGCTAGTGCTGATTGGCAATCCATTTGAGGACCCGCGAGGCAATTGGTCTGAATGGCTCGTGAGTGCGCGTCCCGAACTAGCGGCCAAGATCACGATCGTTGGCATCAAGGGCTTCATCGCTTCTAAAGTTTTAGAAACCCATCAAGAAATTCTAAAAAAGATCGCCAAAGAGCAGCCCATTGCGGTGTGCGATGCGGCTTCTAAGGAAGAGTTAGCGAAGGTCGTCGGCAATAAAGGCGTGGTGCTTACAGGCCCATTGGCTTATTGGATCGACGGCAAGCCGCTCCGATTGAAAAAGAAAACGCGGCTTTTTATTCCATCGGCCACGGATCCGGTTTTTCACAAGTCTACGCGCTCTTACAAAGGCTTAGTGCGCAAATTCTATCGTCGGTGGAATCAATCCACGCCGGCGATTTATTGTGGTGTCCATTTTGACGGGCTGGATCTGGCAGCCGCTCCTGGAGAATCAGCCTTTTTTCAGCCTACAGCGCCTTCGCTTTTAAAGACCGCCTTAGTTTCCGCAGATGCGGTGGTCGGTGGACATACCGCCTTGCTCCTAGTCGCGACTCAAAACTCGGTGCCGGCCGTTTTACTTAGCAACGATCCTACTGAGAAAAAAATCGCGGAGAGTCTGGGCATTCCCTTCTTAGAAAGCCACGGCAACACCCAGGCCGCTGAATTGGTTCACCGCACGGAAGAGATTCTCGCCAAATATCCTTGGGATACGGTGAAGCAAAAATCCTCCAAGTTGATGGACAGGGCTTCTGAGTTTTTGGTCGAGGCCAAGCTTTTGAAGAAAACAGCTGCGGGCAAGAAAAAGTCCCAGCAACCCTCAGCCGATCGCCATTGGGCCACTGTCGCTTCCGACGACTCTTTGGCCGGCGTTCTAGGTTGGGTCGAAAATATTTTCTCCATTTACGAAGGCCGAAACCATTTTCACATTCTCTGCGCATCTCGCGGCGTGGAAGCTGCGTTGGAAACCGCACTGCGCCCCGGCTCCTGGACTTCTTATTCCTTGCGCGACCTCTGGCAAGAAGACGAATGGTTAATCTGTCGACGAAATGGTCTGCGCTCTGCCTTCTCCGCTTCCAAGCCGCGATTCCTTTTGCAGGTGTTGGCCGACACGAAAGGCGAAGTGTTTTTTTCTGAGCCTGAAGTCATCTTCTTTCGTGATCCGGCAGAATTATCTCCTCCGGCGGAATGCCCCGCTGTATTGGTCGCTCGGTACTCCGATTCTCAAATCGACGCGCGCGCGCGAGGACTCTATAGCGGTGCGCTCTTCACTGTGCAGCCGCAGGCAGAGGGCTTCTTAAACTGGTGGTCGAGTGTTGCCGTCGAAGCGTTGGGCCGCAACAACGCTCGTTACGAAGAGGGCGAAGTATTAAGCAGCGCCCCGCTCCTTTTTCCGACGATCCAAGTGGTCCGGGATGCAACAGCGCTGGGAGATGCCGCTAATCTACAAAGCACTTCCGTCACTCGCCCGCATTGGCCCGGCGACATGCTCTATGGTTTTGATGGCTCGGTGGTGGCTGCGTTTAGCTGCCGCGAGGTGGATGCGCTTCGCACCCATGAAATCAAAACAGGCTGGGATCAACTCGCGGCTGTTTTCACCCAAACCAAACGGGTGTTCCAAAACGATAGCTTTAGAACGCAGGGG
>JALHPX010000095.1 GCA_022842225.1 bacterium | reverse complement strand
CTTGAGCGGCATCCTTGCGAATGGCCGCGAATGCTGTCTGTAGATTCTTGTCCCGCCGTGTGAAATCCACGCTCCAATCGATCAAGTCGGACACAAAATCCTGTTTGGTGCCTCCGGTGACGGAAATAATATCGTTAGTGCGGTTGCGATTCCTAAATGCGTTCGTCACCAGCAGCGTGCAAACAATAAAAGCCGCCGAAATAATAACGGCGACGACGATTTTGCGATCGATTTCGGGCATTGCGATCTCCTTTGGATGGAGACGTTCTAGCATGGAAAAGGTCACGAAAATCGCTTCTATAGAACACTCAAAAAGGTAGGGTTTCAGCGTGTTTTACGCGGAGCGTTTTTTCGGGCTTTTCTTGGCGAAAAGAGAAGGCGAAGCGGATTTAATTCTAAAAACAATCTGCGCGGAAACCCTATATAAACCACTCAAAAACCTGCAAAAAAGTGCGTTCTAGCTACCCCTTTTTATCGATGTAAAATCCTTTCCAACCTCCTCCAACAAACGAAAACGACGAAAAAAGAACCTGTCTATTGTGCGTTTATTAGTTATAATTTTAGTTATCACCAATAAAAAACGACAATAGACGGTGATAGTCGGTTTAAGCCGTAAAACGCAGTTTTAAGCTGGTTTTTAGGAGCTTCATCATGAATCGCATCGTTAGCAGTTTGGTATTCCGCGTCACAGTTTTCTTATCGGCATGGCTCGCAAAAAATGCGCACGAAAAATGGGAGCAGGTTGTCATAGCCCATTCAAAAATCGATACCCCGGGCCGCCCCCTTCCTTCAAAAGACGCGTATAAACCAAATAAAACGAAGGCCTCGGAAAGCCTTATCCAGCAAGCTTCTCCAGTCGACAACGTGCGGCAATTGCGCGAAGTCAGAATCCTTCCACAATGGGCGCGCGAAATTGAACCGTTTTTAATGAATCAGCTCTCTGACCACACGCGTCGAGCTTATGAGACAGATCTCAAACAGTTCTTTCTGTTTTTAGAAGGCAAAATCGATGCGCAAAGTTTGGCAGGATTAAGAACCGATCACGTTATTGCTTATAGAAAAGCATTGGAAGAAGGCCGTTTGGCGGGTCGTCCCATGGCGAAATCCACCATCAACCGAAAGTTGGCTGTGATTAAGAGCTTTTTCAACTGGCTCAAGCTCAATCACATCGCCAGTGAAAATCCAGCGCAGCTGGTGAAAGGTTTTCCGCAATCGCAGGAGTCGAATTTAAAGGGTTTGTCGGATGAAGAAACTGCCCGCGTCCTGGATTTGCCTCGCTTGAATAGCAAATCGGGGGCTTTGCACTTTGCGATCTTGCACGTGCTGTTTTATCTCGGCCTTCGCAAGGGAGAGCTCATTGATTTGAAGATGGGCGACCTGGATTCGGAGCGCGGAGTCGATGTCATCAAAGTACGCGGTAAGGGGCACCGCGTGCGGATTTTGCCTCTCACCGAGAAAGTGAAATACGCACTCGAGCACTATTTCTACGTCTGCCAGCGCGATAAGCACGCCAAGGAATCGCCTCTGTTTATACCTACCAAAAACCCTCGTTTTGGAGTGTTAGAGAAGGCCCTCAATCCCAATGCCATTACCTATCTGGTGAAAAAGTACGCCACCAAGAGCGGCATCTTAAAGCCCATCTCGCCGCACTCCTGCCGCGCCACTTGTATCTCCAATGCACTCGATAAAAAGGCCACCCATCGTTCGGTACAGCACCTGGCGGGCTGGTCCACGCCTCTGATGATTCAGCGCTATGACAAGCGCCGCGAAGACCTGAAAAACTCAGCGGCTTTTCTCGTCGATTACGGGCAACCAGCTTCTGAAGCATCCAGCTAGTCTAGCCTTGACCGTTTCAAATATTTGAAACGCTCGCAATGGAAAGGTGCTTATTCCATAGGCGGATCTGCTAAATCCTCGGGCATGAAAAAATTTGTTTCGGCGCCTCCGGGGAGCGGTAGGGGCAATAGACTCATTTCTAACGCGCTAAGCTTTGTCCTTTGTCTCGTCGGTTATTTGTTCCCCTGTGAACTGGCCGCAGACCCGCTGGAACCTGCGGGGCCGGATAGTTATACATCCCAGATTTCTTCCGATGAATTGGAGGCCCGCTTCCAAAAACAAAAAGCTTCAGAAAGTAGAACGGTAAACTCTTGCCTAGAACTGTGGCAGAGTTTTAAGAGGCCTCGTCATTCTTCTCCCCCAGCGTTTGTCTATAAGGTCGAACCGAAGGGGCAGGAGTTCAAGTTGGTAGAGAGAGTGCTCTACGATGCAATTCGCCGAGACAAGTCCGTTCGTAACGCGGCACAGGATTACAGAATCGAACTAAAACTTCTTAAAGCCAAAGATGAGGTAGTCCGCGCAGTTCACGATGTCTACGATGTTGCTGGTCTAAGGTATGAAGGTTCAGAAGATGATAAGGGGTTACTGATTTTCGGCGAACACGGCTTAGCAAAACGAGCTCTGGGCGTGTTTGATGGAGATAGTAGAAGTATTTATAGTGGCATTGTTACCGCAAGAACAGAAGACGATTCCCTCAGCTCAGTAGTCCTTCTAATCGTCGATCGGAAACACTCTGAGATCTCCCTGATGGCCGCTGGGGATTTGTTTGATAAGTTCTCGCGCAACCCCTAAAAATCGGCCGTGAAACCCGACAGGCGGACTTACTCCTTTGGTTTGTCATCGCCGTAGCCTTTAATCTTCACATCAGCGGGCAAATCGCCGCGAACGAGAAAATCATCCAGCTCGCCCTCGGCCTCTATTGCGTCGTCGACATTCTTGTAGACGTAGGTCGGGTAAGCCAAAGCCATCTCGCTATCAAACTGCAATCCGTACTTCACTTCCTGTTCCGGGTTCGGATTCTTTGGGTTTGCCGTTGTATTGTCCCATCGATAGGTCACATACAGCTTATCTCCCCGCTGCAACTCCAACGGCGGATCCAATTCGTAATTATTCTGCCACTCATAATCCCACTTCGGAATGTGCAGGATCTGCTCGCGTCGGCCGTCTTTATACTCGATGACGGCTGTCGCGCTCTCGCCGCGGTTGTGCATGTGTGGTCGCAGGCTCACCAGCCTTACTGGCGCAAAGAACGGCACCACGGAAGTCAGCTCCTGCTTGGAATGTGGCGGGATCTGAATCGCCGACATTTGAGCCGCTGCGCGAGTGTACACTTCCTTGCGATCATTGCCCTTCGGTACTTCCTTCGCAAACCGCAAGCCAATGGCGGAATTATCGAAGGTGGCTTTGCCATTGGGCGTGTAGTGACACTCGAAAATCAACTCCGCATCTTTGGGAAGAAAAAAACCATGGCCATCTGGATAGGATTTGATGGTCATCATGGGATTGAAATTACCGATTAAGTGAAGCCGGCGATTCATCTTTTGGCCATAGAGCTTGAACGTCCATTTTAGCTCCTCTTTGCTAATTCCATATCGACGCCGTGCGATCATCGCTGCAATATTAAACGACGTCGGGTTGTCGATGATTTCATCGCCTGGCTGATAAGGCTGAACGACAAAAACGTTTACGTGGTGAACCACTTCTGGCGAGGACGGACGCACCTCCACGGACGTAACCCACTTGTCTTCTGGGAATTTGGTTTTTACTCGAAAATGCTGATACGGCACGGTGCCAGATTCCGGCACTGCGTACCCTTTGGTATCTGTGAAACTAGAGTCCGGCCCGATCGATTCAATCACCGCATCTGGAACTCCCATGCGCCAGCCCCGAGAAGTCGCCGGTCCTTTGTATTCCAATTTCCCCGCACCATGCGCAAAACCCTCCTTTTTCCACTCGGATAGTGCATGTATCTGCTGCACATCAAAGCTCATGTTGTTGGAGAAGTTGCCGTACCGATGGTCGGCTCGCCAAGGGGGCATCAAACGCTCGGTAACGCGCTCCTCAACGGTGTCGAAGACACTGGTGATTTCGTCATAGGTAGTGAGCGGGAAATATCCCGCGATTTCGCCAGGGCGATGACAGTACGTGCAATTGTTGTGGATGAGAGGCCCAATATCGGTAGTGAAGTCCAAGGCCGTCTTCTGACCCTTGGTTTGAATCAAGCAGCCCTGGGGCAAAGTCACAGAGTGCGTGAGTGGTTTATCGTCGATAAGTGACGTCAAAACATCCTTTAAGAATTCCGTCTTGGGTGCGCTCAGCGTGCCATCCACCCGGTATTGATCATCGATCTTGCCGCGGTAAATCAGCCCTTGCTTGGCATCAAATACGAATACCTCCGGTACCCGCTTCATCAGCAGGTGCTCGCGCAGATCTCCTGAGTCCGAGTATGCCGGAAATACCAGCTCCCGCTCTTTTACAAACTTCTCTACCTTCTCTACCGTGTCGTCGGCCCCGGGAAAAATCCCCACGATTCGCACCCCCTTACTGGCGTAATCCTTGGCGAAAGTGTTAAGTCGAGGGACATATTTGCGTGTGAGCGGGCAAAAGGTATTCATTGCCACAACCACGGTGATGCCCGGCACTTTGCTATCAAACGCAGCGCCTGAGACAGTTTTTTTGGTTTCAAGAAGAGTGAAGAACTTCTTGTGGTGTGCGTCCCACTCTTTTTTGGGCGCCTCTATTGGAATCGCAAAAGCTGAAAAGGAAGATACAAAAAGTGCCGCTGAAATAATTCCCCGCATGCTACAAACCCCCTTCGTTATCCTAGTCTTAACGAAATCGCGGGTGCAGAAAGTTTTGTCAAGAACGTCAAAACTGTAAGTCAGAAATAAAACTGACTAGCCGCAGTGCGTTGTTCTTGGATAGATTGCTAATTGGTCCGTTTATATCGCAGATCGATGAAATACTTTTTGGCGGCGCCAGGAAATGGCTTGCCGCTGCCGATATTGAAGTCGACTTGGAAAACGAGGCGCAGCGAGCCGTCCAACTGAGGTTGTGCAGTGGTGCTTATTTTTTCGCCCGAGGGACCCGTCAAATAGTAAATATCTCCGCTCTTTTCCTGCCGGCGAAACGCATCAAAGATCATCAAACCGTTTTCACTCGGAAAAAAGTCTAGCGAGCCCTGTCTCTCGCGAACGGTGGGCTTGTAGTAATTGCAGTTGCCCATCGGCCTGTCACCTGCGGTCAGCGCCAACTTCACCGGCATGCAAAAGAGTACGTAGAGCACTTTTTGATCATCCTCAGGAGCCCACTCGCTTACCGACGAGAAACTATCACTGAGGTCCATCTTTCCTGGCTGCTTTAAGAGGTGAGTCGTGATGGCGTTGGAATTAAACTCAGCTCCCCAAAGAGTGACTTCAGCGCCCGTCAGCTCATAAGTCCCACTCACGCGCCACAAGTCGATGGTCCCATCTCCGCTAGCCGGCAGATTGCGATCCGCAATCTTCACTTGCCCCTGATCGCCCAAAAGCGCCTGCAGAGTGTTTTTATCGCAGCTAGAGAGGAGCAATAACGCTGACAAAGCTAAAAGCCTTAGAGACATCTTCATCATAGGCCTTTTGTTCTACTCTTCAGTGGGAGTTAGGCAAGCGCGGACAAATTCTTTAAAAAAAGCCTGCTGATGGTGATTTGGTTTAAGAATCTGAAGGACTTTCTCAATCAGCAAGGGTCGCAGGTCCTGGCCATTTTCTTTCGCAAAATCCGCAAGCATTTGGCGAGCGCCCGAAATCAACACTGGATCCTCCGGCAAAAAATCCGACGAGTAAGTGAGCCAAATCGGCGGCACGGCACTGGCGAAAGTGCGAGCCAATGAATCGAGTCGCAAGGCGGACGGATTTTCCAGGTAATCGACCAATGCGCGATGTGCGGCCAGCCAGCGGATGGCTGATGCGAGATCGGCATTGTTCGTAATGCTACGACCTTCATGCTCCAAGTTATTCATCGCTGCATTGGAATTCTCATAGCGTCGCCGCTGGAAGAGCAGGGCCGGCATATTCATCGTCATCGCCTGCACGCCATTGCGGATTCCCCAAAACAACTGCCGGACTTTTCCCGAGAGAAGCTCCGTCTCGATGGAGCTAGCTTCCTTCATCAATTCCAAATTGAGAAACGCCCAGACCCCGTAAACCACTCCACCTAAATTCCCGGGAACGGCTTGGGCGACAATGTGTGCCACTCCAAAGGAAGCGCCTCCGCAAAGCACAACCAATCCCGAAGCTCCAAGGCGTCGCACCCACGGGCTTTTGCCCCAACCGTGCTTTTTGGAAACTCTGGCTACCGCGGTCTTCGCCGCTGCTGCGAGGTCTTTCTGGTCCAACTCGCCGCCATTGGCGTTTGCCCGCTGTTGTAATTCTTGCTCCAGCAGTTCGGAGGTCTCGTGAACCACTGCTTCTACCGAGGGAGGCATGTGCTGGTGCACCTCTGGGCCACAGACTCCTGTGTCTGCCCCGTGGCCATTGGCCGTCACCTCAGAAAACGAAAGGACCGCCCCTAGAAGGGCAATAACCAGACGAGATTGTTGCATGTGCCCGGTATAGTAGATGCGCTGCGTTGTGGCCAGCTCTCCTTTGATATTTACGCTTAAATCCCCTAATAGTACGGCAATGCCCAATTCTTCCCCCCAGGCTCAGAAAATTACCCTTTTGGGCGCCGGCGTGGCCGGCTTAACGACCGCCGTAGTCCTACAAGAAGCGGGTTACCAGGTGAACGTCTGCGCGCGCGAGTTCTCGCCGCATACTACTTCTGATCTCGCTGGCGCGATTTGGTACCCCAGTCATAACGCCCCTGTGGAGCGGACTAAAAATTGGGGGCTATCGACGCTTAAAGAGCTGCTGCGCCTGTACGAGGAAGAGGGAGCAGAAGTGACCGGCATACGATTGGTAAAGGGTGTACGCCATTTCTTTCGGCAAGTGGGCAATCCCTGGTGGCGCGAAAGCGTGCCGCAATTTCGGATCTTACCGGAGTCAGAGCGCGCGGAACGCGCACGCACTTCGTATGAGTACACGGTTCCCTTGATTGATATGCCCCATTACTTGGGCAGGTACCTGCGCAATCGCCTGCTTAAAGCGGGAGGCACACTGACCGAAAAAACGTTTTCGACGTGGGAGCAGGCGCTTTCCGAGTCCGAGGCAACGCTCGTGAATTGCACGGGACTGGGATCGTTTGACCTGTTGCAGGACAAAGCGCTGTATCCCGTACGTGGACAGGTACTGGAATCCAAATCGCTTCAAATCGACGAATTTGTCCTCTCAGCCGATCACCCGGAGGGCAGTATTTACGTACTTCCTCGTCGACAAGGCGTGATCCTAGGGGGCGGATCGCGCAGTGGAGTTTGGGATAAGCAAGTCGATCCCGCGCATGCCGAGCGCACGCGCCGGTTGGCTGCCATGCTGTCGACGAAAACCGGCGCCACCGATGATTGGGAAATGAAAGTGGGCTTACGCCCCGGGCGAAAACAAATCCGCTGCGAGCGAGACGACTCGGCTGGCAAAACCGTCGTGCACAATTACGGGCACACGGGCGCCGGCGTTACCGTTTCCTGGGGCTGCGCACGCGAGGTGCTTAGCCTCCTGTCGGTGTCGCCGTCGCATTAGGATTTCGCGCAAACAAGAAGAACTTCACCAAAATCGCCGACACGACGCCAATGGCTCCGATTCCCGACGCGAGGACGGGATGATTAAATGTCCACTGGACGGCGGAAGGTACCCAATTGCCGAGCAGTCCAAAGACGATGTAGGCGTCGATAAAATTTAGGCCCAAGCGATACGTCCACTCGAGTGCTACACCCGTGGCAATCCCTCGACGGACTTTCTTCTTTTCAGTTTCTAGCCTCTTCGCCTCTGCCTGAAGTAGTCCCGCATCGGAAGCGGCCATCACTTGTTTGTAGGTTTGGCCAAATTCAGAATTCCAGGTGGAATACGCCTGCCGCTCATTCGACCACTCGTTATAGAGCTGCGTAATATTCTGGCCGCGCGCAGCGAGTGCGCGCTTGAAGAACGACCAAGTAGAATTCACCACGGGCTTTTGAATGACCTGGTTGCGTTCCAAAATTGTTAACAGTTCGTTGTCTATCTTCGACAGGCGATCATTGATTTCTGCGGTCTGCCGTTCGGCGATATTCTTTTTGAGATCTTGATAGCGCGTCAGATAGCGCAGATTGAACATATAATCGACGACGCTCCACCGCGTTGCCAAATAGCTGCCAAAAATCCCCATCGAAACAATGCTGACCGCAGCTATGAGAGCGGGCGTCTGTTGCGCAAAAGCAGCACCCCCGCCTTCAGGGGAGAATAATTCTCCCATGACCTTCATCGTGCTGATCACGACGACTTCTAAGGGCCAAAGCGCCAGGAATCCAGCGAAGCGCTTTTTGAATTCCGGTACAAATCCGTCGACACCGGAAAGCATCGCTGGAATTTGAGAGTTGAGTTCGGCCACTGATTGCGGATCCGGCAGTCCTAAATCCGGCGTGGTGTTCTCGGTGCCCTTGGCTGCCTGCCAGGTCATCATCGCAAAGGTATTGACGAGAATGGGTACCAGAACGCTCGCCAAGATCGGCACCAGGCCTTCTCCGCTGAGGATCTTCTCACCGTGTTGAGAGCCAAACGCCGCTAATTGAAAACCAAGTGCGAGCGCCAAGCCCTTCACAAAATTGGCTCGGGCATCCGAGTAACGTTTGCTCTCGCCCACATCTTGTCGGAACAACGGCTTTGCGAGCAGCGTCTCTTTGGTGAGCGTGGAGCGCAATTCCGTAACCATGTACGTGGCAAAACTTTTGGCGTGTGGGTTTGCAGCAGCCAGCTCTGTCTTTAAACCAATTTCAAGCGGGATTGCGACCGAGGCCAGGCCTTCGAGCATTTGGCCGACGATGGGGCATTCACCGGCGTTTTTATCCGCGCACTGTTCGCCCACTTGCTCGGCTTGATCAATCCATGTTTTTACCGTTTCGTGCAACTGAGCAACTCGTGCGTCCGCGCGGTCCATCGCATCTAAAACACGCTCACGCACATGCGGAGGAGCTGCAGCCAAAATTCCACCACGGCAATTTGCAACAGGCTCAGAAAGTGGAACGGGCCCCGCTGGGGTGTCCATGGGAGAAACAGCTGGTATAGCTGTGACATTCGAAGGGGCGCCATCACCCGCCGTCGCATGACTGGAAAAAATCTGCGGCGGAAAAGCCAATACCAATGCCAAAAGAGTGCGTAGTAGCATTCTTATCTCCAACAATTCTTTTGTTATTTCCCCAGAACGCCTTTTTGAATATCTAGAAAGGTGGAGCTTGTCTACGCTTTGCGTTGTAATACCAAGCCCAACCATGGATAGGTCCTTTATGAGACAGAAAAGAAAA
>JALHPX010000094.1 GCA_022842225.1 bacterium | reverse complement strand
CTTCCGATCTTTAGCAAGCACCTCACTGCACTTTTTGAAAAATCCAAAGACGTAAACGCCAAAGGCGCAAAACAAACCCAAGCGCGTGCCGCCATTGAAGAGGCGCTGGATTGGGATCGCGTGGCGAAGGATTGCTTGCCAGAGACAGAATATAAAAAACAGCAAGGCAGCAAAAACCTCTCCGATTTTCGCTCACTGTTAAAGGAAGTCATCGTGAAGACAGCGTATACGCGTCTAGATACTTTCTGGAAAAATGCGTCTTATTACTTTTCGAAAATGGATGTCACTGGAGACAAGGCTCATGTCCAGGCCATGTTTGAAGTAAAAGACAAAGAAGGTAACGAGACGTTCTCTCTCGACTATTACCTATCTAAGAAAGCCGGTAAGTGGGTAATCTACGACGTGGCGTTTGAAGAAGTTCGTTATAGCGAAAACATTCGCGAACAAATCAAAACGTACCTGGGCGAAAAAGGATTTCCTTCGTTGCTAGGCAAACTCCGCGAGCGCAAAGCCGAATTGGTACAAGGCAAACAGGGCTAGTTTCTTTACTCTAAGGAAAAGGGTGGGGCAGTGGAAATTCGTCCTTTTTACGATACGGCTACGTGTACGCTCACTTATCTCATTTGGGATGCTGGCACTAAAGATGCTCTGCTCATTGATCCCGTGCTGGATTACGATCAGACGGATGGCTCGATTAGCGACGATTCCGCTCGTCATGTCCAAGAGGAAATTAAGAACGAGGGCCTGCGGCTCCATTGGGTTTTAGAAACCCACGCCCACGCCGATCACCTGACGGCTGCCCAAAAATTCAAAGCCTGGAACCCACAAGCAAAAGTGGGAATCAGCGAGCGCATTCGCGAAGTGCAGGCCACCTTTGGCGATAAGTTTGGTTTGGGCAAAGAGTTTCGTCGCGATGGCAGTCAATTCGATATGCTTTTTACCGACGGGCAAAAAGTCCAAGCTGGTACCTTGAGTTTCGTCGTGCTCTCGACGCCTGGTCATACCCCCGCGTGCTCCAGCTATTACTTTGAGAAAGAGCGCACACTTTTCTCGGGCGATTCGGTGTTTATGCCTGATTTGGGTACCGGGCGTTGTGATTTTCCGGGTGCCAGTGCCGAGCAGTTATTCCGCTCGATTACGCGCAAGATCTATTCGCTGCCAAAGGAGACACGCGTTTGTCCCGGACACGATTACCCACCATCGAGCCGCGAGCTGCGCTGGAATTGCCCGGTAGCGGAGCAATTAGAAAATAATCTGCATCTGCAAGAAACCACGACCAAATCAGAATACGTTTCATTCCGCACGGGCAGAGACGCAACACTCACACCGCCCAAGCTTTTGTATCCAAGTTTGTTCCTCAATATCCGTGCAGGACAACTCCCTGAAGCTCAGGGAGACAAAATGCTGCTGACCGTTCCACCGTTGGTTTAGGTTGCCGCGCGTGACTTAACGCGTTAAGTTGCCGCCTTCGTTTGTTTCATTAGAACCAACAAAAAGGAATCATCATGACTGGCTTACTCAAGGTGGGGGTAGCGTTCGTATTTCTTTTTTCTTCTTATTCAGCGTTGAATGCCGAAGAAACTCAGTTTGCTTTACTAGATAAAGCGGGCAGGCAACAGCGCCGTGCCGATAGGCGCAACGAGAAATTCCCAAACGCCGAATCGACGAAGCAGCAATCGCCAGCCAGTAAAGCGAGTGGCCAACAACCCGCTGCCGTGGCTCCAGCGCTAAACCCGGCTGTGCATTTTTCATTTCCGTTTGCACCTCGCGGATTGGATCTGAAAACCACGCTTCGCCAGGTGGATCGCGCACTGACTCTGTATTCACAACATTACTTGCGCGCAGACACCGCAAGTCCTTGGGAAGTCGTGCATGGACTTCTGGGACTCGGCGCGGATTTTCGGCTCTTTCCCGACGGAAACTCCACAGAACCCAGCTTGAAGGCACTGGACTGGCTTTTTTCCGGTGCTCGCTACGGCGGGGCGGCGGCGTTTGAGCGCACAGCATGGGGCGCACGCGGTCGTCCTTATGAGCCGCATGGCCGCGCGTATGTAGACGGAATGGAAGGCCATCCGAATCAATTTTTTGGCTATTTATCAGAGCTAGATCTGCCGTTATCGAAGGAACTCTGGGCTTTGGATGGTAACCGTTGGGTGACTGTGACGATCCAGGATCTTGTGAACGATGCAAAAGCCCAAGTCGGAAGCAATCCGACCAAGCGCGAACCGTATGAACTGACCTGGACTCTGTGGGGGCTTTCTCATTACCTCGCTCCCGCAGAGCGATGGACGAATTACAACAACCAGGATTGGAATGTTGCTGGCATTCTCGCCAAAGAGTTGGACGCGCCAATTGTGGGCGTTACGTCTTGTGGCGGCACCCACCGTGCCTACGCGATTGCCTACGCTCTGGAGCGGCAAGTCTTGCGCTATGGCAGCGTTGCGCCAGGCATTTATGAAAAAGCCGACCGCTATGTGGCGCAAAAGGTGAGTCAGCTGAAGGACTTTCAGAACGACGATGGTTCGCTGTCCGCGAATTATTTCTTCGGTCCCGGCATGGCCGATAGTTGGGCAAAACGTTTGGCTTCAAATGGACACCAGCTTGAGTTCTTAATGCGGGCGCTGAAGCCGGCGGCGTTGGACCAGGAGTGGGTGCGACGAGCAGCCTACACGGTGGCAGTGGATCTTGAGACGACTCAAAAGAATAAACTAAGCTTAGGCGCGGTTTACCATGCGGTGCATGCTCTGAGATTGTACAAGGCTAAATTAGCGACGCTGTCGCAGGCAGAGATACAACTTCATTGATCGACGATAAATTACTTCGCCTTCGCAACGACTGGTCGGCAGTCGTTGCGAAGCGAAAAAAAACTCTGTGCTAGCGCTGCGCCCGGGCTTTGTACGAGCGCAGTTTGCCGTTTGGATCAAATTCCGCCACGACTTCATCAAAGGCTTCATAGGACGTGCGGTTGTCTTTATCCCCGCGCCATTGACGGCCCATACTGCGGTAGAACCGGCAGCTCTCTGCGCCGCCTGGTTTGGGCTCGCACCATTGTGGACTACCAAATTCTTCCGTTAACTCAGACTTGTGGCTGGTGCCGACTTTTTCCGAGTAGCGCATTTCTAAATCACGCAACGCTTCGGCGGTGGACTGGCCTTTTTTTTCCTTAGAAGCACATCCCAATAGAGCGGTTGCAACCACTGCCAACGTAAGGTGCAAAGTAAGTGTAGATAATTTCATAAGCTAACCTCCTAGTTGTTCTGACAAAGCGCTTCGACTTCTTCGACTTCTTTTGGCACGCCAGCGGTTAAGACGCGGCAGCCGTTATTAGTAATGACGATATCGTCTTCAATGCGTACGCCGATGCCCTTGTACTTGGCGGGTCCCGGGCCATCCGGAGCGAAGTAAAGTCCCGGCTCGATCGTAAAACAAATTCCCGGCTCTAACTTACGCGGCTGATCGTACCAACCCGTGAAGTAGCGGCCGACATCATGCACATCCATGCCCAAGAAGTGGCCGGTGCCGTGCGGGTAATAGGGGAAGAACGCGCGCTTTTGAATCAGCTGCTTGGAGCTGCCAGAGAGCACTTTCAATTTTTTGAGTTCTTCGACCAAAACTTCGATCGCATGCTCGTGAATCGCGCGCATGGTGCGGCCAGGTTTGGCAAAGTCGATGCAGAATTTCTGCGCCGTCAAAACAGCTTGGTACACTTCGCGCTGCGCGGGCGTGAACTCGCCGGAAACCGGGAAGGTGCGTGTGATATCGGCCGAGTAATAATCAAACTCAGCACCGGCATCGACCAGGAGTAAATCAGTCGACTCTAATCGACGATTGTTGTCGCGGTAGTGTAGAACGCAGGCATTAGGCCCCGACGCTACAATCGACTCATAGCCCACTCTTAAGGCGCCATTAGCGCGGAAGGAGTGAAACAACAGAGCTTCCACTTCGTACTCAAACATTCCAGGCTTGGCGGCTTTCATGGCTGCTACGTGGGCGTCGGCCGTGATTTTGCCGGCAATCTCCAAACGTTCAATCTCCTGGCGATCTTTGACCAGACGCATTTCTCCCAAAATATCCTGGGGATCTTGCAGCGCCCAAAACGGTCGTCCAGTGCGCCCCAGCTTTCTCAGAGCGCGATTGCAGAGGGCAAAAATCTTTTGATCCCAATCTTTGTCCAGTCCCACTCGGTAATAAAGCGAATCCGCCTGCAGCATGGCAGTGATAAACGCATCTTCAAACGGCTCTGCCGGAATCGACGGAAAAGCGGCGTCCGCACCCAATAGCTTCTTAGCGCCTTCGGGACCTAGGAGTTTGCCTTCCCACATTTCGCGGGTCTTATCTTTGGGGTGAACAAAAATCTGAAAAGGAGTTTCACTTTGAGGTGCTAGGAGCAAAATGCTATCGGCTTCGTGAAATCCGGTGAGGTAATAAAAGTCGCTGTTTTGGCGGTAGGCGTAGTTCACATCGGAATTCCGCACCGCTTCGCGCGCGCTGGGAATAACCGCGACTCCATTGCCCAGGCCCTTTAAGAATGCTTTTCGCCGGGCTGCAAAATCTATCGGCGATGGAATCAATCGGCTGGCTTTGCGCTCACTTCCGGATCGATGCCCTGATCGATAGCTAGGTCGCGCAGCGGTCGAAGCGCTGGACTTAGAAGATTGACTGCTGCGGGGAGGATTTCTCATGGGTTCCTTAATGACGTTTAGAGTTTCCTTAACGTTTCACGTAGGCAAGATCAAGAAGTCGAGAAACTAATTCGGAATACCCCACTCCGCTTGCTTCCCACATCTTTGGATACATGCTGATGGGTGTAAAGCCCGGAATCGTATTGACCTCATTGAGGTAAACTTTACCGTCAGCTTGGAGGAAAAAATCCACTCTCGCCAGCCCGTCACATTCCAAAAGGCTGAACACCTGGGCAGCCAGTGCCTGAATCTTTTGCTTCGAAGCAGGATCCATTTTGGCGGGTGTTTCTGTCGTAGCACCATCTTCTAAAATGTACTTCGCCTCGTAGGAATACCAACCGATCGTCGGACTCGGCACAATCTCACCTAGTTCCGACGCCTGTGGCTGCGATCTACGGCCCAGAACGCCACACTCGATTTCGCGCCCACTAATTCCGCGCTCGATTAAGCATTTCTCGTCGTAATCCAACGCAAACCGCACGGCCTTGTGTAGGTCTGCTAGGGAAGTGACTTTACTGATGCCAACTGACGAGCCTTGGCTTGCGGGTTTCACAAAAAGCGGAAAGCCTAATTTAGCGATAGCGGCTTTTAGCCCGTCTAATTCTTCCACCGACCGCAGCCAGACGTACTCCGAAACCGGCACATCATTTTGTTGGCAAATCGTCTTCATCCACACTTTGTCCATGCAAAGCAGGGAGCTGGCGCAGTGCGAGCCAACATAGGGTACGCCGATAAAATCGAGCATGCCCTGGAGCGTGCCGTCCTCTCCGAATTGGCCGTGCAGGATGGGAAATACGAGATCAAAAGCGTAGGTCTGATTGCCGACCAAGACCTGGCCCTGACCACTCGCATTGGCATAAGGCACGATCGCTGCCAGCGGTGCCGCCGTATTGAGTGCAATCTTATCAGCCCGGTATTCGCCGACATAAAAAGAAGAAGGGTCTTCCCAGTGCCAGGCGCCCGTTTTCGAAATGCCTACCACCAACGGGTTAAAGCGTTTTCTATCGAGAGCGTCGATAATGCCTTTGGCAGAGATGAGAGAGATTTCGTGTTCAGCGGAACGCCCGCCACACAAGATAAGGACGTTTTTCATAGAGGTTCCCCGAGGGAAAGCTTAAGCGAAAGCTTGGCCGGCGCCAGGGGTTTGTTGGAAAGCGTGTGTACGCCAAACCCGACTGCGACGTTCCAAGTCCGCGATGACGTATTCGCCAACATTGATGCCGTACAACTCGTTAATATTATGAATACCGCCGGGGCAGAAAACATTCAATTCGATGAGTTTCTCGCCGATTAAATCTGCTCCGACAAAATAAAGTCCATCTGCCACGATGCGGCTTCGCACCGTCTGAATAATTTCTTCTTCTTTTTCGGTGAGCTCTGTCGCGCGACGGGTGCCGCCAATATGGATATTGGCGCGGATATCGTCGGGCGGAGCAACGCGATTGTAGATTGCCGGGCGTTTACCGACGTAAATAGGCTCTCCGTTGAGTAGCAAGAGCCGCTTGTCGCCGTACTTGGCCTTCGTCAGATATTCCTGTGCCATGACGTAGCCGCTTTTGGCGACGGCGCTGATAATTTGATTGAGGTTGATGTCCTTTTGGCTTTTCACCAAAAAAACATCCTGTCCGCCGTAGCCATTTAAAGGCTTGATGATGACGGGGCGTCGCAGCTCGCGAATGAATTCTTTAATCTGTTGAGGATTGCGCGACACCAAGGTTTTAGCGCGCACCGTGGGCGGCAACGACATCAGGTACATTTTGCTCGATGCACGTTCCAGCCCAGCTGGATCATTTACAACGAGAACTTTGCGCTGCTTAAGCAGACGGCCAAATTCAATGGCCGGGTTGTGCCGATCGCCGCTGGCGCTGGCAGGATTGTAGCGCAGGAAAACAACGTCAAAATCTTCGAGAGACATATCCGTGCGCAGTGCGTACGGATGGTTCAACGCTTCTAAAAATTCGCGGGTAGTGGAAACTTGTCTGTCTCGGGGCACGACAACATGGGCGCGGATGCCTTGAGTATCGCTGAAACTAAAACTGTGAATATTGGCAAAGGCGACGAGATGTCCGCGTTTGAAAGCCTCAAAGGCCAGATGCGTGGTCGTATAATTTGGTGCCTGGCCGGGCACGGAGCGCACAACAAAACAGACTTTCATGGCAGACACCCTTGTGAGCCATAAAGAATGGCAATGGGCTTACGGGATGTAAAGCACAAAGGGCAAAGTGGCCTGAGTTGTCGAGTAAAACACAGTAAATCCAGCTACTTATGGCTTGGACTGAAAGCCATGGCTGTGCACAATGGCGCGGAGCAGTTTTTCCGCTTTGGGATCGACTTCGAGGAATTCGATTCCCATTCCAGCGCTGCCATCGGCCTTATGGATACTGGCAATGCGGCAGCGATGAATATCGAGGATTTGATCTTGGTAGTAGAAGATCCGCAAACTGCCCACGCTCTCTTTGGCGGGGAGTTTGGCTTGGGGATCGGTCACGCGGACGAAGCAGCCGCCCACGCTGAGTGTTTCCATCTCGGATCGAAAGGGCGCCGCTCCGCTAAAGCCCATTTCCACACCGAGTGCGGCTTCCACACGACGATACCGTCGCAACTCCACAAAGCTGCTTGCGGTGGCGCGATCGCTCATAGCTAGCTGCAAAGTGTAAGTGGTGCCCGTGCCGGGAGACGAACGCACATCAAACTTGATTCCCTGCCGCTCCGACAGAACGCGGGTGACGAACAGTTCGAGTTCGTTAGGGTCGGTCTTATTGTCCGCCGGCCCGTCGGTAAATTCAGGGTGGAGGAGGTTCTGCAAACGTTGTTCGGGGATTCCCACGCCGTTGTCTCGCACGACCAATTCGATCACGCCGTTTTTGCGGCTCAAAGCTGCCGAGAGAATTCCGCCTTGAGGCATAGTGCTCACACTACGACGGAAAATATTGAGCAACGACTGCTGGAGCGCGCTCGAGTCGCCAAACGCAACGACTCCGGATTCAATCGATAATTGCGTGCGCACGCGGCGGTGAAGGAGCTCGGCATGACTGAGTTCGAAAGTGTCATTTAAAACTTGGGTGACTGAGTAGCTCTCAGCTTTCGTTGAGGGGTGCAACGCAAAGTAGCTTAGGTTGCGGGCCAAACTGCGCGCGCGTTCAGCAGCGCCGACAGCCACGCTCATGGCGCGGGCCTTTACCGTGGGATTGGGATTCGATAGGCCGTAATCCAATTCGCCCAGCACCGTTCCCAGCATATTGGCCAATTCGTGGCTTGCTGACCTTAAAAAACCATCGAGCGAGGTCTCGCTCGCCGTTTCAGCCGCCAATTGGAGCTTGGGCTGGCTGCCCATTTGGGGGTTCGTGTTGGGGGTCGTTTTTCGTGTTTTGCGCGCGCTTTTCATCTGCTTTACTGATCGGAATCAAAAGGCTAGCGGTTTAGAACCTATGTCGAAAGAGTGGAAAACCTTATTGGGAGCGGCTTTGCTGCGGTCCGTCTACGGGCTCCTTGCTCGGTCCTGGCGTGTCGTGAAATGGGACCTGCCTGCGGTCGAAGCCCCCTTCCTTTACGCGCATTGGCATGGCGATGAGTTGGCGCTGATTGGACCCTTTTCAAAAGAAAAGCTGGCAGTACTGGTTAGCCGCAGCCGCGATGGCGAGATGCTCAATCGTTGGTTGAGCGGGATTGGTTTTACCGTCGTGCGCGGGTCGAGTTCGCGCGGTGGTGTGGAGGGGCTGAGAGGTTTGGTCAGTAAAGTGCGAGGCGAGCGTCAAAGCGCTTCGCTCGCGGTCGATGGGCCGCGGGGGCCGCGCGGAGTGGTCAAGGGCGGCATCTTAAAACTCTCTCAGGTCACCGGCCGTCCGATTATCCCTGGAGTGGCCGTGTGTCGGCATGCGTGGCTCTTTGAAAAGACTTGGAACCAGGCCTTTTTGCCGTGGCCGTACTCGACGATCTATGTCCAATTCGGAGAGCCGCTGCAAGTACCGGCGGAATGTAGCGAGAATGAATTAGAAGCGCTGAGGGTGGAACTCGAAACCGCCCTGCATGCATTGAAGTACAAAGCGATCGGCAAGCTGACTGCCGGAAAGCCGATTGCGACCAAGCCCGCAGCTTTTATTGGCGAGCAGCTTCCGCTTGAATCCACGAAATGATGCGATTGATTTCCGTGGTCTGGCCAGCCAGTGGGGCGCCGCCAGGGTGGTTACTGTTGTCACGTGCCTTGCGGAAAATAAGCGACGTCGAAGGCGACGTGTAGTTGGATTTCTTCAATGTCTCCACGCACTGATCCACCGTCGTCATGAGCGGGTAAGCATTCGCGGCAGCACTGCCGGCCGAGCCGTGGCAGCCGGTGCAGCGCGCAGTTAAAATCGGAAGTACGTTGGTGGTGAAATTCGCCCGTTCATAGCAAATGTATTCGTCTAGCATGGTATCGGGAGCTTCCTCCGTCGGCTGGACGTCGATTTGTACGGAGATCGCATCACCGCCCGGGCTGTTTTCCCAAGCAATCAGCTGTTGAGCGTTGCTCACAAAAGGGAAATCCCAATTCAAGCTATTCACATCAAAGGGGTTGGAATCGACAATAAAGCTCGTGCCGGCAAAGTTCGAGTA
>JALHPX010000093.1:8745-9278 GCA_022842225.1 bacterium | reverse complement strand
GTATTGCCGACGAGAAGTGCCGCCAGAACAATGAATAGAGCGGGAACCACGGGATAGCCCGGCGTGCTGAATTTTGGGGCGGGGGAATTTGATTTCTTATCCATCTTTCGGAACTTGAAAACAGCAGCTGTCGTGGCGCCGTAAAAAATCCACGACGCAAAAACGACGCTATCGGTTAATTGATCAAATGTTCCGCTTAGCGCGAGTAGGCAGGCAATCGAGCTTTGCACGATGACCGAAACGACGGGTACTTGCGCGCGGTTGCTAACTTTTCCGAGCGCGGAGAAAAACAGACCGCTTCGAGCCATCGCAAAGGGCACCCGCGCACCCGCCAGAATCTGTCCGTTCATAGCCCCAATGGCGGAAATCACAAAAGCCACGGCTAGAAGTTTCACGCTAATAGGACCGAGAAAAGTCATCGCTGCCTTGGTCGCGACGGGAAGTGCATCTGGATAAAGCGTGGAATTGGAATTGAGGACTTCAGCAAAGGGCAGGGCCACGAAATAGGAATAGTTAATGGCGCTATAGAGGAT
>JALHPX010000093.1:0-8735 GCA_022842225.1 bacterium | reverse complement strand
TGCGCATTTCACCCGCCATCATCGGCAGATTGTTCCAGCCGTCGTAGGCCCAGAGCGCGGCCAGAGTTGCAGCGCCAATGGCACTAAAGCCAGGCCAAGCTCCGACGGAAGTGGTGGCAGCGGCACCCGCAAAGAGTCCTTGGCTTGCATCGCCAAAGAAAAGGGCGCCTGCGGCGAGTGCCACGACGGTAAATATCTTAAGCGCCGTTAGAAAAGTTTGGGACCAACCCGAAAACAAAACGCTTAGGCAATTGAGCGCGGTGAAGAGTGCAATGAGCAAAAGAGCCACTACTGCGCGCGTGACTGCGTCGGTGGGCAGCCATATTCCGGAGAGAAAAGTGGCAGAACCAACGGCATATGCGGCAATCGATGCGGGGCCCGCGATCCAAAATCGTGTCCAACCGTAGAGAAACGCTGCAAAGGGGCCAAACGATTCGTAGAGATAAACATACTCTCCACCGGCCTGCGGGAACCGCACTCCCAATTCGGAGTAAGCTAGTGCACCCGTGAGCGAGAGCACTCCGGCTAAGATCCAAGCAAACATCACCCAGCTAATCGACCCGGTGAGTTGGGCCATTCCGCCACATTTAAGAAACACTCCCGTTCCAATAACCGAGCCAATGACTATAGCGGTACTGGGGATTGTCCCGAGACTGCGGATCAGTTCTTTGTGGTGCGTGCCCGATTGATTTTTCATCCCTATCCCCCGCTAGCAACCCTACAGACGTTTGGAGAAAATGGGAACGCCCCTGTGATCTAGGGCACAGTTTGATAACGCTCCGTTAACAGTGCAGAGGATTGGCTTAACCACTTAAAATAATTTGCTTTTTCATGGCTGCAGTGGCTTAGCCCCTTGAAAATAAATCTCACCCTCGGTGCTTTTTTGAGATCCGGTATCGGCGGTCGCCTATACCCAAATCAAACAGAACGATTTGAAGGAGAAATAAATGAATCAGAAATTAGTCGCACTAGCAGTTGGATTTTTAGTCAGCGCAAACGCCATGGCCTCTGGACAGGAGCTCGTAGTCGGTTGCTACAACGTCAATACAGACGGCATCAAAGAAATTGAAATCGTAAACAACGATGGAATTGGTGAAGTCACGACGCTCTTTACCGACGGAACAATCAACGTCGAAAATTTGGGCGAGCCAGCCTCGGTGCAGATCGAGAGCAGCTTCCCGCTTCCCAGCAAAGGCAATGTGACCCGCGAGTTACAGTGGCGCCACACTGGCTGGGCGATCAATTCGTACGATAACGGTTCTATCAGTCACGACTACATTGACTGCGAGTAATTGAGATCGGCGTCTGCATGGGGTTGGGGGTTGTTAATTTGATCGGCGTGAGCGGCTCTGCCTAAGGTGAGGCTCAGAAGCAATACTGCGAGTACAAACGCGGTGATGCCGACGTAAATGTAATCTCGTTGGATGAAGAAAATCACTAGCGTCACCGCCACGCGCGCGATGGGCAAAGCTATCAAAAGTACGATGCCAGCGCGCGTGACGCTAGCGGACCATTCGGGAGCCAGGAAGCCGGCTAAGAGTCCTGTTATCAGAATGGCCGCACTTGTCAGCACTCCCCAGCGCAGAAAATGTCCGAGGAAAAGCTCTGTCTGTTCTAGCCTGGCATTTCGATTAGTATCCAAGTGCCTTCATTCCCATTTGAATAGCGATAAACGTTAGTACGACGACAAAAAGAGTGCGAATCCAGTGACTCGGAGCTTTGGCAAGAAATCGGGTGCCGAAGAAACTACCCACAAACACGCCGAGCGCTGTTGGCGCCGCAAGCTCTGGAAGAATATCTCCGCGCATGAAGTAAAGGCCGGCGCTTGCTGCCGCTGTCACGCCAATCATAAAATTGGAAGTAGCCGTTGATACTTTAATCGGCAGGCGCATCGCTCGATCCATTGCGGGAACTTTTAGCGCGCCACTGCCAATTCCCAGAAGCGCCGAAAGCACTCCTGCTCCCAGCATCAGCGCAAATCCTAATTTCACCTGGGTTACCTGATAGCTAACGACGCGGCCCAGGGCTTTATCAAAATAACTGGAATTTAAAGAGAGGCGAGAGGCCAGGGGGTCGGTCGCCACTGGATTGCCACCGAGATCCTGCTTACGTCCGTTCCACATCGATATCGACGAATACAGCAGCACAGTGGTGAAGAGTGCGTAGAGATACTGCGCCGGAATATAGGGCGCCATTAGCGCGCCCGTGATCGCACCCACCGTGGTCGCCACCTCGAGCAGCATAGCCACTCGGATATTGCACATGTGATCCTTGACGTAGGTGGCAGCGGCGCTAGAAGACGTCGCAATCACTGCGACGATACTCGCCCCGACGGCGTAACGAATATCCACTTTAAAAATCAAAGTAAGAGTGGGGATGATCACGATACCCCCGCCCAAACCCAGGGCTGAGCCGATTGCTCCGGCAATAATGCTGACGAAAAACAAAATGGTTTGGTGAGCAGCGGGATCCGTCAGAAGCGATTGCATTATCGGCATTATGCTTGGGCAACCGCTGGGAGTCTAGGTAAACGCATGAGTCTGGACGCCTCTGATTCCCGGTGCTACTTTGGCCTCGGGTTTAATCAGTATAGGGGGTTGGGTATGGAACGTCCGTCATTCCTGAATTTCAAAGTCGATCACATGACATTGTTGGTGCAGCCGGAGATGTACAACGTCTCCTATATCGTCTTCCGCACCATATTTGGCTGCAGCCCTGAGCACATGCTCTACGAAAAGCGTAAGGAGTGGGTTGCTGGCGAAGGGGAGAAGTCGCTTACTTTTGCAATGCAGACGGGTCATGGAGCCGAAAGCAAATCCGAATTAGAAAACACGATGATTGCCGTGGTCCAGCCCTCCGAGCCGGCCAAGATGCAATCGCATGTGCGCGAAATGCTCAATCAACATCGTGCCGCAGCGCATTGGCAGCACATCGCTCTGCGCACGCCAGACCTCCTTTCGTTTCACCGCCACGCGACCGAACTGGGAGTGAATTTTATTACGCCCGTGTTACGCGATGACAGCGAAGACGTGATACAGGTTTTTACTGGTGAATGGTTCTTCCCTGGTTCTCCGCCAAGCGGAATGTTTTTCGAATACCTACAGCGCAATCCAAGTGAAGAACTCTTAAAGAAACTTTCCGACCGCAACCGAGAATCTTGGTTTAACGACAAGACCTTCCTCGGGCTCTATGGCGAGAAGGAAGAAGAGTACCGCCGCGGCAAAGTCACACCCTTCTTGGATTTTGAGCTTTTTGAAGAACTTCATGCGCTGGTGAAAGACAAGAACCTCTGGGAAATCACCGAAGCGGACATAAAGTCTGCCGAAAAGAAGATGCGCGCCTACGCAGCTAAGCGAGTGTAAGCGCTAAAGCTGAGGTTTGTCGTCGATATCGAGTCAGGACGTATTGCCGCCTTCCGTTCGGGTCGCTCTCGAGGAGTCTGCCATTGCCGGGCTTGACAAGATGAGTCATAGGCGGCAAAAAGCCTCCTTCCCACATGAATCACTCTCTCGCCAAGGCTCGCGCCAACTGTTTGATTTGCTTTTGTTTTTTTATTCTTGTGTCCGCTCCTGCACAGGGGTCGGATCTTTGTCGGCTTCTCATTGAGCAGATGGGATTAGAGGTGGGGCAAACCCTCTCGATTTACGGTGCAAAATCCCACCGCCCAAAAGTTGTTTACGCGATTGGCGAGCAACTCGTTTTTCGCGCCCACGGCAAAACCGTTGAAGCAGTAACAATGAACGAGACGTACACCTTTTCTCTTCCGGTCTTAGTGCGGGGCCTGTCGGTCCTGCCTTTTGGTGAGAGAGAAGAGGGCAAGACGTTGCGACCCCATTTGTTCTCGGTGGAGCATATGGGAGGAGTCCGTATCTATCGGTTTGATGGCGCCAAGCACCGAATCCTGGATTCGAGCAAAGTAGGTGAGAATGTACAGCTCGGAGTCGAATCGTTTTTTGCATCTCCGCTGGAATCCGTTTTAACTCCGATGGTCTTCGCATCTACCGACTCAACTCTGAATGTAAGAATGTTGGGGCTAGATTTTGGTTTTCGCCGCTCGACGATAGAGTTTCTCGATAACACGATGATGGATGGCCCGATTCACGGACTCAGCGTCGTTCCCCACGTAATGGGCCCGGAAGTCGCAGACGGACCAAATTCCTTTATTCTCGGCGTGGTGGATTCGCGTTCGATCTCGGCCTTCGATTTAGACGGAAGAAGCATCGACATCATAAGTTCTGTGCCGCTCAGGCCCTCAAGCCATAAACGCATCCTGGTAGCCGGAAAAGTCTTTGTCGACGGAGAGAGTGAGCCACAAACGGCTTTTCACGTCTTCACTGGTCACCAATTGCAAACCTTTGCCCTGGTTCGCAATGACCTAAAGCTGGTTGCGAGTCGGCAGCTCAGGGGCCGCGTAGAGAGTGCGGCTGCTGGCGTAGCCGTTGGGGATCTGCATTACATGATGCGGGATGGTGCTGGTCTGCTTCATCGCGTGCGGCTGCAAATCTCTGGTTCGTTGGTGTTAGAGGAGCAGGTGTTTCCCGTTTTTGATCTCCTTCCTCCAGGTAATAACTAGACACCAGCTCTCTTTGGGAGTTTGCGGGAGGAGCTGGCCCCACGCTAAGATGGGGCGTGGAAAAACTTCGCTTTACTCGCTTCACAGATCCCGCGGCTTTTCGCTCCGCTGTCTTTCCGTTTTTGCTTCGGCAAGAGGCTTTGCACAATGTGATGCTGAGTGTGGTGAATGCGGTCGTCGATGAGCCTAAGCGCTATCCTCGCTTCTATCTTGGAGCGATTTACGAGGGGGACCGGGTGGTGGGCGCCACGTGGATGACTCCACCCTATGCACTGGGCCTGAGCGACATGCCGATGGAAGCTGTGGACTTAGTGACCCAAGCGGCGGAAAGTTACGAGGAGCCGATCAACGGAGTCTTTGGCGCCACGGCACCCTCTGACTATTTCTGTAAAGAGTGGACGAACAAGCATTCCCGCGCCGTTCGGCACAGCATGCGGCAGGGTGTGTACCAGCTAAAAAAAGTGATCCCGCTCCCTGGCGAGAGCGCGGGTCGGATGCGAATTGCGACGCAGGCAGATTTTGATTTGCTGGCGGATTGGAATTTGCAGTTTTATATCGACTGCAAACTGCCAGCGCACGAGCACAAGAACACCATTCCCGAAGCTCACCGCGCGATAGAAAAGCAAAATCGATTTTTATGGGAAACCGAATTGGGCGTCGTAGCGATGGCAGGCGCCGTGGGCGAGTCCGCCTCGGGTGTCCGCTTTAGTTGGGTCTACACCCCCCCCGCCTTTCGAGGGCGACGATACGCGTCACGATTGATGCAGCACGCAAGTCAGTTTTTCTTGAATAGAGGCAAAAAACTCTGCTTTCTTTACACGGACTTAACAAACGCCGCGTCAAACAGTGTTTATCAACGAGTCGGTTACGAAAAAGTCGGCGAATGCGTGTCTCATGAGTTTGTTTAATAAATTTTTCTTAATCTTGGTTTGCGTCATTTCCTCGGCCGCGTTTGCCGATGACTCGGGTAAGGCGCAGTACAGTCTCTTCCACCCAACCCCCCAGTCGCAGATGCGCGAGTTCTACACCGACCGACCCGACAAGACGGAGAGCCCTTTTAGCTTAGATGCGGGCCACTTCTCGTTTGAAACGGATCTCATGAGCTACACTTCCGACCGAGCATCGGATGCGGGAGTAGATACGCAAACCGGTAAGCTGACGGTGAATTACATCAATTTAAAGGCTGGCCTGACCAACCGCACGGACCTGCAGTTGCTCGTGCCGATGTTGGTCCGCCAGCAGGTAATTACCAACGGTGCTTCGCAGATCACCACGGGCTTGGGCGATTCTACGATTCGATTAAAAGTAAATCTCATGGGCAACGATGGCGGCGCTTTCGCTATCGGCGTTATGCCGTATCTGCAATTGCCCACCGGCAAAACAGGAATTGGCAGCGACTACGTCGAAGGCGGCATCATCGTGCCCTATACAGTGAAATTGCCAGAGGGCTTTACGCTTGGTGGAATGGTGCAATACGGGCTAGCGGCGAATAAGAAAGCTCCTAGCTACCACTCCGAGCTGATTCCAACTCTTACTTTGGGGCATGATGTGGTGGGGGATCTGGCTGCATACATCGAGATATTTAATCAGTTTTCCACAGAACCTGGCGAAGACGTCGTTGCCACGGCGGACATCGGCTTTACGTACGCGGTGGGAAAAGACTGGCAACTCGACGCAGGGATAAATCTCGGTGTCACCGATGCGGCGGACGATTACAATCCGTTCGTCGGTCTATCAGGACGCTTCTAGTGGAGTGAGCGCTCGCTGTTTGTCTGCTGCTTTCTTTGCCAGCCAGGGAGCGTAGTGATTGCGTAAGAATTCCGCTTTGGGATCTCGAACAGAACTCACAGCTCCGACTTTCCATAAAGCCCAGATGTAATACCAAGCATAGTCCAGCTGGTGCGACAGAAAACCAGCACGGGCGCCATTGGGGTAAAGATGATGGTTGTTGTGCCATTCGCCCGTCACTAGGCCAGGCCACAGCTGATTGATCGACAAGTCTCGTCGATTAAAGTCGATTCCGTCTTGGCGTTTGTCTTTACCGCCACCGTGACCGTCGTAATTAAAGGTGCGCACTCCCATTGCCCAAATTCCGCAACTGCCAAAAAGGGCCAGAGCAAGTCCGTGTCCGCCGATGAGATAAAATACCGCGTACCAAAATCCCCAGTTCAGTGCAAAGTGTGCCAAGGTGCGAAGTGGGTGCGCAATGGAGCCCCAGCGCTGGTACTGCTCATAACTATTTAGACGGATGCCAGTGTGATCGAGCATCTGAGCCACGCGTTCATACTGCGCGCGGGGAAGGTCCTTTGCCACCGCTTGGTGGTTCACGTCCGCGAGAAAGCAATACCACCAGCCGCCATGCACGTTGTAAGGGTCACCCGGCTGCTCCGACATCAGGTGGTGCACATGGTGCGAGACTACATAAGCTTCCTCGACGATAATTTTCACAACCAGATTTTTTGTAATGAAACGAAAAATCGGATGAGCAAATCGGTACCCGCGGTGGGTGGAATAGCGGTGGTACCAAATCGTTCCATGCGTTCCTAGAATGATCATGCTGTAGACAAACGCTGCCAGCAGGAGAGGGAAGCTGAAGTGATAAATTAGAAACAGCGCCAGAGGAATTCCAAACGCCAAATTGGAAGCCCAAGAGAAGAACCCAACCCATTTTCTGCGATCAGAAAACACGTTGAGCCCGGAAAAAAACTCTCGGAACAATTGCCGTTGAGTAGGAATAAACAACTTTCCGTCGGCGGTTTCATAACCGTACGATGGAAAAGCCAAAACAGAATTCAAAGAAGCCAAATAATCCCCCAGCCTCTCGCGAAAAGAGCGAGACGAGGTATTACGCCTGGCTAGTTTTTGCGCGCTTTTTCTTTGCAGAACCGTCGTCCAACCCATCCCATGAATGGGTTTTCTGGAACATTGTAACGGTTTCTTCCGGAGTCATAACGACAATCTTAAAGACCGTATTGAGACGCTCTCTACGACCGTCATCAATAAAATCCCGTGTATTGCTAGTTACAAACACCGAACGAGCGCCTGTCACATGCCGTTGCAAATGCGCGACCGCATTTACCTCGGTAATCGAAAGCCGGTGCGAGTCGCGGTGAGGAAAAAGAACGGCGGAGATTCTTTGAAAAGAAGCTGCTCCCGAATCATTTTTCTTCTGCGCTTTCGCTCTAGCGCCAGGCCATGCGCTGCGAGTTGGAGGCTTTACCGCTCCCGGCCATCCCGGATTTAGGGTGTTGGTTGCTTCCTTGGCGCGGTCCGCCTCGAAAATTTCGATCTTCCCTTCGCTCTCCCATGCCTTGAGGACGTTCACTGCGGGGAGCAAAACGGGGGCTCTCATCAGGCCCGCGTCTAGAGTCAGTTTGTAAACCATGCTGCTTTTCTCTCCTGGGGTGTCTTCCTTGGTGCTGACCGGGACGTCTAGGTCGGTTGAAGCTTTTGCTACCGGTGTTGTTGTTGCTGTTCGTTTGCCCGTTCGGCCGCTTGCCGGTGACAACTTTTTCTTCGTCGGCATTCCCATGCTCCACAAAACTCACGGCTTCACCAGTACGCTCCGCGCGACCGGTTCTGCCAATGCGGTGAATGTAATCTTCTCGTGTGGACGGTACATCGAAGTTGATCACGTGATCTACATCGTTGATGTCCAATCCTCGACCCGCTAGGTCTGTCGCGATCATAATCGAATTTGAATCACCGCGAAACACTTCCAGAGCGCGTTTTCTTTGCCCCTGGGTACGGCCGCCGTGTAGGCAGACCGCGTTGTAACCTTCGCGATCCAAAGTACGCTGCAAACGCTGCGTTCTAGACTGGGTGCGCACGAAAACTAGGACTTTTCCGGTTCGGGCCTTGAGTTCCTCAAGCAGCGCCTGGGGCTTTTCTCCATTTCCGACACGGCGAATGCTTTCCTTCACTTGAGCATTGGGCTTGGTTGCATCCCCTACGGAGATACGGATCGGCTCTTTTACGAGCGGGCCCACGAAACGCTGCACTTCATCCGGCAAAGTGGCCGAGAAGAGCATGGTTTGGCGCTCTTTGGGAACGAAGCGCAAAATATTCTTAATTTGGGGCAGAAAGCCCATGTCCAACATGCGATCGACTTCGTCGAGTACCAAGATCTCTACCTTGGATAAATCGACAGTGCGCTGCTCGA
>JALHPX010000092.1 GCA_022842225.1 bacterium | reverse complement strand
GCTCTTCCGATCTATCTATGATAGACGCGATGCATGAAAAAGAGTTTGCATCTGTTGCTCCTAGTGGCGCTGACGATTCATCCGTTTCAACGAAGTTGGGGCGGTCTGGAGATCCGTATCTCCCCAGATAAGGTACGCAACCTCACGCCTTGTGCCCTCGAGCTTTTATTGCAATCCGCGGGTGCGAGTTTTCAGTCGGGAGATTTCCTCCAATAGTGGTTTCGCGCCCACGCGATTGAGGGCCTGTCGGAAGTAGAGAGCCGCGTGTTGCAGCTGCTGCTTCAGAACAAAGAGACCGAAGCGGTTCACGTCAAAGGCAGGGAGGAAGTCTCGCGCTTCTTATTTAATTGGGCGGATATAATCGACGAGCAAGCTTCCAAGCCCACGCCCGTACTCCCTGCCCTTTCGCCGAAAAGTAAGGAGTACACAAAAACAGCAGCATTTAACCTTATTGGCGCGCTGTCCTTTTTAGCCGTCATCTATTCCAACGAACTCGTCTACCCGAATTCTTGGAAAGAGGCTCGCTTTCTACTGATGTTCAATATGTGGATGTCGCATTGGTGCTGGGTGGATGTGTGGCGAGGCATTCAGAATACAAAGCTGCGCACTCTGCTTACTATCGGCTCTTCCCTCGCCGGACTTACCCTGCCCGCGATGTTTATTCCCGAAATGCAAGCGGGGCATGAGTCCACGATTCGGTTGCTTAAGGAAATGTCTCTCATCATTGCAGGGAGCCACATTGTGGCGGCGACCCTTTTCGAGAAAGTGACAAAGCAGAAGGAAGAAGTGGCAATAGAGGCACCCCCTGCCGAGCAACCAGCACCTCGCACAATGGCCGTGCGCTCAAGACCGCGCGACTTGCAGGTACAATCACAGGGCTCTCGCAACGGGCATTATTTTTACGTGCAATTCGAAGTTCCCGGGGACAGCTTGACGAAGCAGAGGTTTCTCGACGTTATTCTCTATGAAGGGGATGCCGCTCTCGGCAAAGAGCCAGAGCTATTGATCGTAAGATCGAATCATCGCCCCGATCAGATTTTCGACGAAGTGGTGAGATACGAAAGTGAACGCCAAGAAGGTAATTGAGATACTGGGTCTAGAGCCGCTGGATCAGGAGGGCGGCTTCTTCCGGCAGATGTATAAATCCAAAGGCCGCATTCCGCGCTCCGCTCTGCCTTTTCATCGCTCGGACCACGCCTACGCGACTTCGATTTATTATCTGGTAACGCCTGAGAGTTTTTCCAAACTCCATCGCCTGCCGCAAGACGAGATCTTTCATTTCTACATGGGAGACCCAGTGGAAATGCTACAACTGGAAAAGGGCAAGCCGGCGTTGCATGTAACTATCGGCACCGATCTCGCGCAGGGGCAGCGCCCGCAAGTGGTTGCGCCAGGGAATGTATGGCAAGGGACAAGATTATTACCGGGAGGCAAATGGGCCCTCTTGGGCTGCACTGTTTCACCCGGATTCGAATACGAAGATTTTGAAATCAAGACCCGCGAACAATTGCGCGAGCTCTTTCCTGAATACGTCGAATTAGTCGATAAATTTACCTGACCTACTGGTGCCCGCCAGGTGGACCAAAGAGCGCAGCCGCTTTCGCACGCACAGTCCGCGCCTGACGCGCATCGCGGGCGATTGCAAACCACTCGCGAAAATTCAGAACAAAAGGATTCAGCGAGTGCGGGGTATTCACCAACCCGTAGGTGATTGCCCGGGACTTCTCTTCTGGCTGGTAAGTACCAAACATCCGATCAAAGACGATCAAGATGCCGCCAAAGTTCTTATCCAAGTATTCCGGGTTAGACGCGTGGTGTACGCGGTGATTGGAGGGCGTATTAAATACCTTCTCTAAAAAACCCAATCGCGGAATGAAATCTGTATGCAGCGGCAACTGATAAAGTAAATTCAAACCAATCATCAATCGCAGCGCAACGGGATCAAATCCCAAAAACGATAGTGGCATGTAGAAAATCCAAACCCCACTCGCCGCCGCCGTCCAACTCAATCGATAAGCCGAAGCAATCTGCAACTGAGTCGGCGAATGGTGCACCGAATGCGAAGCCCAAAACCACCGCACTGTATGCCCAAATCGATGCTGCCAGTAGTAGAAGAACTCCATGGTAAAAAACAGCAGCGCAATCGACCAAACCTCAAACGCCGGAATAGTAAAAAGCCGAACCTTGTAAACTTCAGCCCCCACCATCAGCGGCAAAATAATAAAAAACGGCTTCACAACCGTCCCAATCAAAAACACCGAAAGCGACGAAGCCGCCTCTCGCCAATCATACCGCCGCTTAGAAACCAAAAAAGCCACCGCCTCAAGACCCAACAAGATCCCGACAAACGGCAACGTCCTAAAGAGCACTTGATAGCTGTCCATACCATTAAGTATGGACCCCAATTGCTGCCGAAATATTGCGCAGAGGTAACAGTGTGTAACGCCCTAACCCCCCGAATCGACGAACGATTGCTCAACTTCTCCGGCCCCTTAGTTAACTAGAGACGGCGCCCAATACTGCGAAGCCAAAGGCGGAGCAGTCCAAACTCCCTTAATCCAAACCGCATCAAGAGACGAGCAACGCGTATCGTCTCCAAAACACCGCGGCCGGGCCGGGCAAAAGCCCCGCGCTCCCGGTTACCTACTATTCCACACAGGTCCCGATCGGGCGTTCGAGCGGGCAACCAACCCATAGAAATCTGGGATAACCCTCCGCGAGCCGAGCCCAAGGAAATCAAAAAGAAAGCAGAAGCCCCTCGAGCGTCCCGAACGGGACCTGTGTGGAATAGTAGGTAACCGGGACTGCCGACGCTCTTGCCCGGCCCGTCCAGCGATGTTTCGAAAGACCTCAGCCTTTTCGATGCGTGATGTACTTTGCATTACCAGCGCTGGGATTGCTTCCCCATTTGGCCTCGCCCCAGTTGGGCGCCGGCGGCACGCCGTTTGCAATCTCGATAGGTTACATAGGAGGATTATATGATTAGCTGGGCATTAAGTTTCTTAGTCATTGCATTAGTCGCGGGCGCATTTGGTTTCTTCGGCGTTGCCGGAACCGCAACTTCCATTGCGAAGATCTTGTTCTTCGTTGGTCTCGCGTTCGCGATCATTAGCTTTATCAGTGGCCGCTCACCGCGCACACTTCCGTAGCAAAGAAAGTTACTTTTTTGCTCGGTATCGGAAACAGCTGACGAGGTGGTCGTTGACCATCCCGACAGCTTGCATATGGGCATAAATCACGGTGGATCCCACGAACTTGAATCCTCGTTTTTTTAAGTCGGCGCTGAAAGCATCAGATTCTTTGGAAGTTGCAGGAATACCTTTTGGGGTTTTCCACGCATTTACCAGAGGCTTTCCGCCGACGAACTGCCAACAATATTTATCGAAGCTACCAAACTCTTTTTGCACCTCGATAAAACGAGCCGCATTATTAATCGCGGCCTCAATCTTCATGCGATTGCGGATGATGCCCGCATCTTGCATTAACTTTTCGATCTTCTTCTCGTCGAATTTACGCACCTTTACCGGATCAAACCCGGCAAAAGCTTTGCGGAAGTTTTCGCGCTTCTTCAATACGGTGAACCAACTCAAGCCCGCCTGATTCGCTTCTAAAACGAGGTATTCAAAATGCCGGCGATCGTCGCGCACGGGCACTCCCCACTCTTCATCATGGTAAGCCTGATAGAGCGGATCCGAAGAGACCCAATGGCAGCGTGTGACTTCAGTTGTTTTTTTCATGTGCCCTAATTAACAAAACTCAGGGCGGTGGGAAAGGGAGCGTGCGGAGTTAGGGGGTGCGTGGAAACTTTTCAACTTGCGAAAGAATGTAGCGCCAGCCGGGGCGCTGCCTTTTGACAGTATCGTCGCGCCATCTTGAATACGAGGGTTGGAAGCCTTGCGAGTCAGAATTTACCTCGACCACGTAAGAAACCGTGCCGTGCTTAGCGTACATCCAATCAATCGAACCCCCATCGGCATCGTAGAGTAAGTCATAGACCACTCCCGCCTTGTAGGTGCCCGAGCCAGAATCTCGCACGAGTTTTTTTGCCAATTCTTTGCCGACGGCTTCGTAGTCTGTTCGACCGGGTAGCGGGATACGATCCGGCCGGCAGCCATAGGGGTAGATAACGATCTCAGAAAAGGAGTGATAAGACACGTTGATGCGCGGCTTTATCGACGCCACAAGCGACATCAAGCCCTGAGTCTCTGGCTCACTACCCGCACTGGAGCCACGGTACGTCTCGTTGTTCCTATCCCCCGAAGACCCGTTGCACTTATTCCAATCCTGCGGGTAATTGCGATTGATATCCACGCCATAACCGCCGCGCGTGTTTTTTCTCCACATACTCGACGACGTCCACACTTTCTGACTCCCGTCGGGATTTACCATCGGCACAATCCAGATCGCATACTTGTGCATCCACTTAGTAATGTCAGAATCCGTCGAATACTGCGTCACTAGCTGATCGAGGATGTCTAACGTCACTTCGGGGGTCATCACTTCGCGCGCGTGGTGCAGACTATCAAAGAGCACGGTGGGCTTGGGATCAGGCGACATTTTCACAAACCGCGCGGTAATTTCAGCAGCATAAATATCGCGCCCCTCGACGGTAGTGCCGATTTTATGCACGGCTACAAACTGCGGATAACGGGTTTCATAGTCCAATAAGATTTTGGTCACTTCGTCGGGGGTTTTGTAAGAGGAGTCGGGCGCGTACAGTTCTCGGCTGGTTAGAACAGGGAATCCAAGAGTCTTCATCACCGTGCCGTCTTTAACGACGAGAGTGATGCGTTTTTTATCCTGATTCACTCCAGCAACATCCCAACCCGCAGCCATCAGATCACGCACCTGCTTGGGTCCCGTGTAAGCAATCTGCATATAACGAAACTTAGGAGGCGTAGGAGCAGATGCCGTCAAGAAAAACGCGGACAGAAGTCCGAATAGGTACTGAGCCATTTTGTCTCCGCTGGGGGATTGGAAAAACGAGAGAGAGGACTAGATACTTCTATTGTAACCCTGAGCGCTCTTCCGCACGCGACTTTGCACAGCGGCTGTTAGCAGGTGGTATATGCGAATCTTACCGTAAGTGACGCTGCGGCATGCGCGGCGCGTAGCGCGATAACCATTAGGAGCAAAGCCAAACCAGCTCCGGCCCAGCTCCGAATCCGAACCGATTATTTTATCCGGCTACGGCGGTGCCCTCCGACCGGACCTATCGCGGGCAAAGGAAAAGTCGAAGCCAGGGCCTCCTTCCGCGATCGGAGCGCGAGACAGCCCGCTAGAAAATAAAAGCCCCCGGGCGTTCCGGGCGGAGGGCACCGCCGTAGCCGGATAAAATAATCTGCTTCCGATCTCGCGAGCTAGGCCGGAGCTGGTTTGGCTTTGCTCGTAACGGTTATTGCGCTTCGGGCTTTAGCCTATCGTACGTGATTTCGATTTCGTCTTCATCGTCGGCGGTGAAGTCGAGATTGTAGAAGGTCACGGCGTTGGCGTCGAAGTCGTAGTACCAAAGTCCGTCTCTAGCTGTGCCGCCCGTGAGTTCTTTGCCCTTGTAGCTGACTTTCAAAGTTTCCGACAAAGGCCGATCCTTTAAAAGGAATTTGGAATAGGTGACGGAGCTCGCGATCTCTTCTCCCACCTTTGCTAAGTCCTTGCCGAAATCTTTTCCGCAGAGGGAGAACACTTTGCCACCCGTGAGATTGATAAAGTATTCAAAGGGGCTCTTTGGATACAACCAACGTGGCTCGCTGGATGGGCAACCGAAGCTTTCTCCTGCAAACGTTCCGTAAAACCGCACGTACCTCAGATCGTTCTTTGCGGCGATGAGATACTTTTCAAACTGCGCTTGCAAACCGGGGCCTTCTTCCATCGTGTCGGTAAGAGCGATGATGGTGAGAATGGCGCGAT
The DNA here is from genome assembly GCA_022842225.1 of bacterium. Lineage (GTDB taxonomy): Bacteria > Bdellovibrionota > FAC87 > UBA2466 > UBA2466 > JALHPX01. The sequence continues at coordinate 3,418 of JALHPX010000092.1, read as the reverse complement.
TGCGCGAGAACGTCGGGAATGCCGTGAGGTGGTTCATCACCGGCTCAAACACGAGTTCCGGGCAACCCTTGTTCAATCCCAGCCTAGCGACGGCTTTTTGGAAATCTCCCACAGGATCTTTTGACGTCCTATCGAGTGCATCCGTCGTATTAAAGCCAACAAAGGGCTGATCGCCGGTGTGGGTGGAGACTAGCCCCATTTTCCAATCGAGATGCTTCTTCGTCGTAAAAGCATCCATAAATTCCTTGGTATTGGCGATCACGGCTTTCTGGTGTTCGCTCATACTGCCGCTGTTATCGATCACCCACAGCACATCGAGCTTGTCGGTGCCGTTCATTTCTTTCACTTTGCGACGAACCAGCTGCGGTTCGGTTTGTTGTGACTTGAGATGGTAAATAAACTCTGTCGCCCGTCCGCACTGAACGAGACCCGTAATGAGTGCTACTGCGAGCACCCCGCGCCGAACTACAGATAGAGAACGAAACATAGAAGCCCCCAATTACCCATTGAGGAAGATGTTAATCGGGTGGAGGGCTAGAGCAAGACCAATATATTCAAGGTCTTAACGACTGCTCGCGGCTCGTGCCCACGCTGGCTGCGATGGTCCGAGTTGCGCCGAGACGAGTCATACAATCATCTACGATGCGCTGGGCAAACTCACGGTGGGAGGCGGGATGGGTTTCCGTACCGACGGAGACAAGAGCACCGGTAATCATGGTTTGAATCATGTACGCACTTTCCGCTGCATTCGCGCACTTGAATATGCCCTGCTGATTGCCAGCTTCAATGAGCGCCTGAATGCGCGAGCGCCCCAACAGAACTAACTCTGTATTGAGCGCTTTCATCTTCTTGTTCACCGAGCATTCAAAATAGAACAAAATCCACACCCTACCGTGGTGGGGGTACTTCTCCACCCAGGTAAAAGTGCTGCGGATGTAGGCCTCGAGCTGGTCTCTGACTCCAGTCTCTCTCTTCATGAAATCGACGACAAGTTGTTGAAATTGAACTCGAATGTACTTCACGGTCAGCTCAAAGAGCGCTTCGCGGCTCTTGAAATAGTGCTGCACGAGGGGGCGACTGACCTTGGCAAACTTCGCGATTTTTTCGTAAGTAGCGCCTTCGATTCCGTAAGTTCCGTAACACTTTATAGCCCCTTCAATGATAGAAAGGGTCGTTTTTTGGGACTTAGAATGCGCAACGGGAAAAAGCTCTGACAAAACGGCGTATCGAATGTCGGCTTCTGTTTTCTTCATCTAAGTCCCTAACTTAAGTTTCTAGTAATTTCGCTATGTTGGTTCGACGCTTTTATTACCACATTTTTTCGCTTCTAGCGTTTACCTTCTCGATGCCGTTGTACGCGGCGCCGGATCCGCTGAAGCCGCACAACTCTCTCTCCACCGTGGTGCACGACGCAATATCAAAAACTTGCGCACAGTGGGTAAAAAATTTTTCAAACCACCTACCGGCCGGTGATTACCTATTGAGAGAGCACGACCGCGCTACCCGCCCATTTTTCGAAGTTTTGTCAGTGACCGAGTTTCCGGGAACAGAGTTAACCGCGCGAGTTTACCGTCGAGAGACGCGGCCTGGTAATCCCAAATGGCACGATCTGATGAACCAAAATGTGCTGGGCGCCGACTGGCACTACTCCCAGGTAGAACACATCATCCGATTTGCCACGGCCAAATACCGCGAACGCCGCACTCGTATCACTAATCGCCGCGAGGCCTGGACGGAAAAGTTCATTGATGAAATTGCGGGCCTCTCTAGGCCCTATATCAATGATACTGTCTACGTCGAAGTGATCGACCGCATCACCCGCCAGACGGTGGGCTGCATGCGCTTTATCTCGGCTCCCTACGCTTTACTTGGAACGGAAAAGGTGGCGACAGGCAGAGCAGTGCACACGTACTACTTTGATTCGTTCCCGCGTTTTCGTGAGCCCTACGAAATTCAACCCGACAACGAACCGCCGATGCCTCCACGTCTTTTGCCCGAGGCACTCCACTTGGGCATTGAGCTGCCTCACCGGGTGTGGCGTCCCAACCGCGTGGGGTACCCAGAAGGGGTCGATATTGAGTTAGGGCTCTATGTCATCGACGAGACACTGCCACCGCTAATGCGAGAGCAGGTTGCGGCGGAGCTGGGGGTGCACTTACTTCGCTTTGCTTTTGATTCTCCCGACGACGGACTAAATTACTATGGTCGCACTTTCCACACCTATGCCGATCGCCGGTCCATGTCGCTCTACATGCCGATTGGATTCCGGCCGCTGCGTGATTACAAAATAAATGGCGAGGCGGTCACCTTCGCTAACGACAACGATGCGCCCAAGATTCTTGTCGATGGTGTGAAATGGACTCCGCTCTATCAATCCCCAACTGGATGGGACGAGACAAATCGACAGATATACGAATCTACCCTGCCAAAGCCTATTCCTCCGGCCTATTTCCAAGGACGTATCCTATTCCCCGCTAGTGGCAGCTCTCGCGGATTTGGACCAGAGGCACTGCCCGTATGGAAACCAGTCATCGATAGCATTGAATCCAACGATCCGCGGAAGTTTATGCCGGCAATAGCAACCATCATTCGCTTTGCGGATTTGGAATCGGCTCACCAGAGTGTGATGAATCAGGAATTTGTTTCCGATGAGCAACGCATGCACGCACAGGCAAACACCGAAGCGCTCAATCGAATTCTGGAAAAAGTAGAAGCTGCAATAATCGAAAAAATGAAGTCCGGCGACTTAGCGACGAGAAGTCGCATTTTGAAGATGGCGCCAGCTCTAGCCCGAGCCCCGCGCAGCCGCAGCCACCTTCGACGTGATTTTATTTTGAAGGAAATCATATTGCCCGCGTTTCTAGATCCTGCTCCGCATTTGGGGTTCGACGCTTTCTATACGATTCGCCAGATCTATGCTCCTTCCGAGCTGATTCAGATCCTTTCTGGGAACGATACCTACCGCACACCCGCCGAGATCAAAGAAATCATGAAGAGTGCAAAGGCGAGATTGGATGAGATCTGCGAAATGCAGTTTCATCCCGCGGCTATCACCCAAATCCGAGATTTGCTGCTGATTAATCGCAGACTCCCAAACGGTCTAATCGCGATCGACGAAATCAACCGGTGGGATAGTCCTGCACTGAGAACTGTCACTGCTACTGGGTCGGTTACCCTCGCAGCTGGCGACAATCTTGAAGTGATAAGACTGATTTTCTTGGTTGCCGCATGCGAAGCGCTTGCGCTGCCGTTTTAATCTCACTATAGAGGCGTGATGCAAAAGACCTATGTAGCCCGCATTTTACTAGTAGCTTTAGTGCTACCCCAGCTCCTACTCGCGGAGCCGACGTTTACCTTTGGCAAATACAAAGGAATGGCGATCGACCAAAGCAGTCGGCGATCGATTCACATCACCGAA
>JALHPX010000091.1 GCA_022842225.1 bacterium | reverse complement strand
ACCAGCTAAATCACCTTTCACTCCGTCAAACTTTGCTACCACTTCTTCGCCGCCATTCACTTCCACCACCGTGATGGACTCGCCCTCGGGACCTTCGTAAACTTTTGCCGGGCCCGATGCTTGTGGTACTCCCGCCGCCACAACTAGTTGGGACATTAGAGCCAGTACCGCCAGGATGGTTTTCATTTTTTAGCCTCGCAGGTTTTTACGATTTTTAGGTCCTGCAGTATTTGGCAGGCGTTTTTACTTATAAAGGAATCACCGTTTGACTGTTCCTCAATAAAATCTGTTTTGAATTCTTTGTCCTTTACGCAGCTAGCCACCAGTTTTTTCGCCTGCTCAAAATCTTCTTTTGCAACCTTGGTCGACACGGGGTGTTGAAGTGTTTTCAAAATCAAGTCGTACACTTTCATGTCGTTACAATACGAAATCTTTAGCTTCACCAGGTGCTGCGCCAGAGGCAGCGCCAACTGCGGTCCCGCTTTGCGACGGGTTAGCTCCACCATCTCCAGGAGTTTGCCTCCATCTTTCTGACGTTCGGCTAGAGCAACCGCTTTTTCTGCGCACCGCTCTTTAAGTTCCTGACCGTGCAGCCAGCGTTTTTCCATTTTTCCGCCGTCAGAAGAGATCTCCTCGATTGAATCGGTATTTAGGCATTTCTCGTATCCGCTTTCGTCCTTAAAACTAAAAATTGAAGCCTGAGCGGTGTGGCAAAGGAGCAGTAACAGGACCAAGTTGCGAAGCATGGAGACCTCTATTTTTTTGCGGCAGATCTATTGTAGAAAAGTTTAGCGCGCTTTGGAAGTTACTTTACGGTTCACCGTGAAAATACGAAACCACAGGGCAGCCAATCTTGAGAAGCGGCTGATTTTGGTGTTCTCGCATCCAACTTACGGTGATGGGGATATTGAGCAGGAGTTCTTGCAGAGTTTCGGCGCCGTTTCGCCGTATCGACAGAACATTTCGCGCTCTCGTGGCATTTCGAAGTTCCAGCGAGGGCTGTCGACTGCTTCGCGAATTTGGCATTTACTCGATCCGATTCAGCGGGTGCAGGGCATTGTGAATTTTCATGTTGGGCCCAAAGTTTTGGCAGGACCCACAATCACAATTTAGAACGCCGCCATTCTTGGATATTTGCTTTCCAGCGATCCGGAAGTTTTGGTAGGCGCCGCTGTTCCAGATTTGATGAAAAGATTTTGTTTCCACGCTATCAATAGGCCTGCACTGGCAACAGGGTTTTACCTTCTTGTCGGCGGTAACGATTGCCATGACATAACCAATATTGCATTTGATTTCGTCGTAGACTCGCGAAGCATCGTGCTGGGCGGCGCCGCTGTCTTTCTGATAATCCTGGTCTAGCTCTCGCGTGAGAAGCGCACTGTACTGGGCCGCATTTGTTAGCAGTCCGCAACTCTTTGAATACCGTTCTACTTCTTCTAACTGAGAGAGAAGCTCTCGCTTTTCCTCCAACGTCATATCAATGAGGTGCTTACTTTTAAGCCCGTCTGAAACCACAGGCAAAAAGCTGACTTCGCGAATCCCTAGGCGAGTCGCTAGTTCCGCCATTTGAAAACATTCCTGAAAATTATCCTTGAACATCACGTTGTGAATGACCGTACGATCTCCGTAAGACACCTGAATCTTCTGCACCGTTTCGAGGATTTTTTCGAAGTGGCTTGCGTCATTCCGTGGGTGGATTTTTTTCCAAGTAGGCTGCGTCGCGGCGTGAAGGCTCAGGCGGATGGCAAGCTTGCCGGCCAGCATTTTCTGACGTTTTTTTGAATGCAGAGAGATTCCGTTTGTGATCAGAACGGTATGGTGAGACCGGCCAAAAAGCTCACAGATATCCTCAATCCGCGGGTGAAAAATCGGGTCGCCATCCCCGCTTAAAAACACCTCTTCCACTCCCATTTTCTGTATTTCCGAAGCGATCTTCTCGATAAAATCAAAACTCACAAATGGCGCGCGAGTTTCATTGGCGGACTCGGTGCGGTGTGCGGGTGAAATTCTTGCTAGGCGCGGGTCCTTAAGGTCCCAATCTGAAAGTTTTGAAAATAGAGGGCAGAACACACAGTCGGTATTGCACGCGTTGGTAATATTGACGGTAAGACTTTTGGGTCCAAGCAGGCTTCGTCGGGAAATCGCGGTATTGATTAGACGCACAGCGTTCCGGAATTTACCTCCAAACGATGATGAATTCAGACGATCCATCGCCCTACAGTAGAATGAATCAAGGCTGGTGTGAAACGGTTTGCTACCCCGTTAGCGGTCAGCTTAAACTGTTGTGCGGGAGAGCATGAAATGAAGCCAGGTTCCAAAATGCAAAAAGAGACTGCGGATAAAAAACAAGCCGCGAAATCGCAAAAGAAAAAAAGCTATTCCAGCCCTAAGGTAAGCACCGCTATAAAAATCCAAGGATTCTACTTAACCTAACGATCCCGTAGATTAGCTAACCGGATAGACATGATTGGATCTGTTAATAGCGGATACTCTGCTTCTCCAGGCACTTGTTGGAAAAGAGCAGATGAAGACCTGGTTTTGCTCAATCTGGCTCAGGCGAAGTACCTGGTGCTGTCGGGCGCCGGTGCACGCATGTGGGAGCTGCTTTGTAGTCAAACCTCCCTGGAGAAAATCTGTTCTGCAATTGTAGACGAGTTCGAAACCACGAAACCCGTTGTCACAGAAGATCTGAAGTCATTCCTTTCCGACCTTCACTCCGAAGGTTGGATCTTGGCGGAGCGATGAAAGCACCGCGTATTTCTGTCGTTGTACCTGCCCACAATGCCCAACTCACTCTGCGTCGTTGCCTTGATTCCATTTTCGCTCAGCGACTAGATGGACTGTCCCAGGAGGTCCTCGTAGTTGTCGATTCCTCGACAGACGGTACTTTACAGATTGCACAAAGCTTCCCGGTGAAGGTTTTGGTAACCGATGCGAGGAACAAAAGTAAGACTCGAAACATCGGGGCCCGAGTTGCCACAGGCGAGTTGATCGCCTTTGTGGATGCCGACTGCATTTTACATCCTCGTTGCCTGCAACACATGGGGGCCCATTTTTTTCAGATGCCATTTGTATCCGCTGCTCCTATTCGGTTTGTAGGGCAACGCAAGCCTTGCTCTGGGGCGCTTCCGGTGATTAGCACCGGTGCTTGTATTTACCGTCGAACGGTATTCGAATCACTGCGAGGCTTTGACGAACAGCTCTTGGATTGTGAGGACACTGATTTAACTTTGGCGCTGCTTGCTGCTGGCCACGTTATTTACTTGGAAGACCGGTCGCTCGCCCGTACATCCGGCATGCAATCACGTCGCCGCCGCCTAGAGAAGAGAGCAGGCCTAGCGAGATTGAAAAAGAAATGGCCTCTCCTTGGAAGTTTGCCAGCTCGAAATGTTTTTCGTGGCAACTTGGTTTCTACGCCTGGCCTTTCTTCCGGCAGTTCAGCGGAAGGAGCAAAAAGCCTGCATCCGGTCTATGGCGCCGTTTTCGATGCCCGCAGCATTCGATTGGTCGGCATGGAAGATTTTATCCAGTATAAATTTATGGGGATCGAACGAGAATTCTTGGGGCAAATGTTAAAGGGCGATGCAGCGCCGTTAGAAGATCTTGCGAGTAAATATGGCATTCCCTTGCCCACGTTAAAGCGCGACGTGCGCGCATTTGCCGCTCAAATCAATCGGGTCGGTTCCATTCCATGGGGGAATTTTGCTCAGTGGCTCTGAAATCACTTGTGAACGAGTACGAAATGCGTTGTCGGGTTTGATACGGCAGCAAATTTCAGCCGGCGTTGCTTTTAAAACCGTGGCTCCTTCCAAGAGCATGGCGCCACTTATTCAGGCGGGGGACTCTCTTCAAATCGGATGGAAGGATCCATCTTGCGTTCTCGTCGGCGATGTCATTGCTATCTCTACCAAAAAAGGTTTTCGCGTGCACCGGGTGCGCAGGTGTATTCGACAGCAAGAGAGCTTTTCGTTCATCACTCGAGGCGATCTCTCGCTACGGGCGGATATGCCATCCACAGCAGAAGACTATTTGGGAGTGGTCACGGCTATCGAGGCCGGCCCGTCAAAAATCGACCTAGGTTCCTGGCGAGGGAGGTTGTGGAGCCGGCTTTGCTTCGCCGCCGCTCGTGCGGCCGTGATTTGGCATCTGCTTAAAGTACGGGCACGTGCCTTCACGATAAGTTGCTCCGGTATTCCATTTATCTCCCAGCTTTTTCACCTCTATTACCGAATTGCTGCCAACACGGTTCGCCTAATTGCTTGGGGCCGCGGTGAATCGGTTTTGGTGAGGAGGAGTTTTGCGTGGGGAGATTGGTCTGCGGGCACTAGTGATATTGATCTTTGTTGGAGGGTTAGAAAACTAGATGCGGCGGCGATCCGACGAGTATGGAGCACTTGCTCCCGATCCCGAAAGGCATTCCCAGTCTTAGGGGAAGTATTTGTAACCGACGCCACTGGCTTGGAATTTTGGACTCGTTATGCAGCTAGGGGAATGGAGAGTCGTTTTTGGAACTCGCCTTTTCTGCAGTCCTCCTACCTTGAGCATTCCATCAAGTACCCGCTCGATTTATTTGTGCGCGCGGAGCACGGGGTAGAGATGCTCTCCTCGTTCTTGTGGAAACGCTATTCCGGTTTAGATCCAAAATCGGGCGATTGTTTATCGATGCGCAAGGCAGTTGTCGATATCTTGTCCTTTGATTGGTTTGCTTCGCTTCCTTATGGTGAGTTTCATCCGAGTCGCAGCAGGTTGGTCGCCTCGCCGGAGTTTATTCTCCGTTACACCGACGTATTCAAACATCTCCACTCTGGTGATTCAGATTCTGTGGAGGGAATAGGCAAAACCATCGCTCTTTGTTTGGGCTCTATTGATGCGCAGATCCGCTCTCTGGTCTCAAAACTAAGTTTGGGGGGCTCGGCGCGGGGTGTGGAGTCGGGTGAGAATTGCCTTTTCATTGACCTTGAAAACTGGACAGAGAATCTTCGTCATGCGCTCGAAGAGGGAGAACCGCGATGGCTCTTCCAGCAGTCCGAGCCTGTATTTTTCTCTGCCTCCGTTCGCCCTCTAAAAGCGGTGCGAAACCCACTGCTTCTGCCTCAGTCAGATCCGACACTCCACCAACTCTTGTTGCGTGGGCATCTTGCGAATCTGCTTCCCACACTCTGCGCGCCTGAGGGCTATCTCTTAGGAGATCTCCAGACGCGCACGCAACTGGTCCTGCACTTGGAGGCTCTTCACAAGAGCGTCTTTGGGGGGGAATCGAATAAGGCTAAATGCACGTTTCCCGGGCGTTGGCTGGAGGAGACCCTTCCGCAGCTGCTTCAGGTAAAAAGCGAATTGCTTGCACGTCTCATTGATCCTTTATCTCAAGCCACAGAATGCCCCGGAAATCTCCCACCTCGAAATTGAGCGCTTGATCCTTCGGATACGTTTCCCGAATTGCCTCTTGGACATCCTTTTCCACCTGACGGCCGTGGCAATAAAGCACCTATGTCCACTCCGTCCGTAGCGGACGCACACCCCTTCAAGTTGGCATCGAGCGAAACCACAGTCATCGATAGGGGCACTACTCTACTCTATCCGTCCAGCCGGATGCCCAGACTCTGTCCGCGATATTGTTCTGGCCTGCTATCGACGGATGGAAACAATCTACGTCGGAAATATCGCTCGGAGAAATCTGATAATCCTCAAGAGCCTTTGCGTAAGTAACAATGACATTTCTGAATTCGACATCTTCGATCTGAGCAAGTTGGCTGTTCGCGCTGATAATTGCTTTCTTCAGATCCGCGTCCTTTATAGGCGAATTCTTGGTCAAGTAGCGCGGGCAGAAGGGGATGAGACCGTTCCACTTCGCCACACAATCTTTGCCACGGGTAGGATGTGCAGACATCATCTGCTTTAAACGCACTAAATCGGGCACAGGGGCGATCACAATTCGCGTCGGTGTGGAACGAGAGCTTCCTGCCGCATCGATCGCCTTGATGGCGGTAGATACGTTTTTTGCGATCCCTGCCGCAATATCTGGGAGTGGCGCACTTTTCTGGCAGAAATCGTTGGCACCTGTTGCGATGGAAACGTAGTCAGCAGTTAACGTGGGGTTTGCGCTAGCAAACTGTTTGTATTGACCGACCAAGCTGTTTTCCGCTTTGGCTGTTCCTAGGATCACGCCATCGGAGGTAGCGCCTGTAACGGCCTGATTAAAGGTGGAAACAAGATCTGGCTTTAATGCGACGGTGAGCCGTTTGTACTGACTCTTGGGAAGACTGTACCCTGTCGACCAGCTCTGGTCTGCGCATTCCGGCAGTAGTTGTAACAAACGCCCGTTTAAATCTAACGAAAGTTGGCAGTTCTCACGTACATTCGCTGCTCGGGTGATCGAATCTCCCAGCGATAGCAAGTTTTTGCAGCCAGATGTGAGAGTGAGTGATGTCGCCAAGCTTGTGAACAGCACGAGACGGTAAGTTAACTCTGAAAACGGACGAGCCATGAGTATCACCTCGGAGAATACTCGTTGCAGAGACTGTTCCTATTTTGTTCAACTGAAAAAGAGGCGAAGAGACGTCTAGCTTTTCGTCAGTCAAGACCGCTTGTCGAGTATTCTCGAAGTATTCACGGAGTTACTGTGTCAACAGCTTAGGCACCCCGCTTAACCTTGGCTAACCTACGGTCAATAGTAGGGAAAGGACCGTCGTGCGATTAAGAGTTTAACTCCTGGATCCGTGCGCATCGTTATGGCCGATGTTTCCGATCGTGGGTACACCAAGGGTGATGTGCTTTATAAGGACTCGAACGATGTTCCTTCTTTCTTTGCGGAGCTGGAAATGGGACACACCCCCGTGCAGGTGAAACAGTCTGATCTGACCAGTAAGACGCTGACATTTACTTGGGATTTCAAAATGACAGATGGAGTGAAGTTCGTGCTGAATCCGACGAGGCTTACCACTGTCTACGATTTAATCTCGACTAACTTTAAAACTAATATTTGATCTAAACCCGTAGTGAGCTCCGTGTCGGCTAGGGGCTGCCAGAGTGAATTAGGATTTTCATCCAAGCCTTCCTGATTTCCGCAGGTTTGTGCTTGGCATAAGCAACGGCGTCGTAGCCACTGTTATTCTTCACAAACGGATTCGCACCACGTTCCATCAAAAGAGCTCCGGTGACTTGGTCGTTCCATATCACCGCAAAAGAAATGGCATTTGAACCGTGCGAGTTTACCTTGTGTATATCGGCTCCCGCTTCCACTAAGAAACGAGCGGTACCAGGATGGTTAGTTTCGATGGCGCATACTAAGGGAGTCAGCTCTTCCGCTACTCGCGCCAGCTTGTTTATATCTGAGCCGCTAGCTAACGCTTTTTTAACCGCCTCTACATCCCCTCGGGCCGCCGCCAGATGAAGCGGCTCTGCATGTACCTCCGGATCCTCGACGACACACTTATCGTATTGGGACTTTCCTTTTTTCTGTCTCTTTGTGGATTGCCGCTGCGCCGGCTTTGTTGGGGAAGAGGGCTCAAAAAGTGGATCGGCAAGTTTAGAATTCTGAGGTTCGTCCTGTTCGATCGAGCCCGTGGCGCCGCCATGCCGATTCTCGCTGTAGGCTGCGCCGCACAGTAACAAGATCCACAATCCGACTCTCTTCATGGGCCCTATGGTAGCAATGAGTTTAAAAGCACGTTAGTTTTTTCTCTTTGAAGCTATCTGCTCAATTCGTATACAGAGTCCGCTTCGTTGGAGTTTCTGTGGAACGATACAGAAACAAATGATTTGGGCCAGTATCAGGAGTCTATCGATCCCCGCACCGGACGGACAGAGTGAAGATCAGCTGAAAGATAAATTGAGTTTGCTGGATCGACTGATTGAACAAACCGACGCTCAGCGAGGCGCACTCTCACCAGATGCATGGGCGGCACAAGTGCGGTTCCTAACCGATGAGAAGAACAAGGTGGAAGCGCTTCGTGCCGATTTATGCGCAGAAAAAGCAGCCTAGTGGAAAAGGCCGTCGCCCAAGTATCCAACTACCAGCAAACCTAAATACCCCGCCATCACTAGCAAGACGAGGGTCACTCCACGCCATTGCCTTAAGGAAGCTAGTGCTGGATTTGACCGGCGCTTTCTTGAAGTGGGTTTTATACCCATCTTTCAAGAGACTTCCTGTTGTTCAAGCTCTGCCACGCGTTAACCGCTGAACCGAAACACTGCTAAAATTTTCGTCTTGTGGAAAATGTATCAAACAACTTTCTTTCGAAAGGGCTGACCGTGAAATTGAATCTGCAGCTTTTTGCTTTTCTTCTTGTGATTGTTTGTGCAACGGCTGTGAAGGCTGGCGAGGAGACAGTAAACATGACTTTCTCTCAGCCATCCCGAGTAGTGCCCGGCGGAACAAAAGTTTTTCCTGTAGTCGAGTCGTCTGGGTCAGCGAAGGGTGCGCTTTCTGTTCTATCATCAACTGGGGGAATTACGCTGCGACGAGCTGAGGCACCGATTAAAAGATCTCCGGGACAGGTTGCAGAAACGTACTTCGATACCAACGGTTCGGGTACGGCCGAGGCTAGAGCGTTCGACGTAGACACCCCCCTTACTTTAGTAAAGGTAAGCGACACCGGTGGAGTCAATGGGTGCGGCGAATTCCAAGTTACCGGTACTACCTGCTCTTCCGGTTCCCCTTGTGTAGTGGAAGAAGCCTCTGCGTCGATGTCTACCGGGTGCTACCCATATAATCCTCTTTGGGGCGTCGAGGAGCCAGGATCTCAAGCTACTGGTAGCGGGACAACTGATCTCGGAAGCTTGCTGGCTGCACCGCTCGGTGATCGTTGTGTTCGAGTGAAACAGAATTCGCGTACCTCCGCGTGGGTTGTATTTGATCCCTGCTAGGGGTTTCTATGTCAACCTTGCGTGCCCTACTCAATCAAGAAGTGGGCACGCAAGGGGGGCGTTTCTCACTCGTCGCTTCAAACGGCAATGGCTCGCCATAGTTGGAACGAGCTGCTTAAAGAATGGCCCAGACTACTCTTTAAAGCGTTGGCTAGGCGGAATTTCGTTTACCTCGGCAAAAAGGTGACCTGAGTAAATATTCTCGGACAGCCATCCAGTTTCCTCGGGCATCGACTCTTCAGGCAGGTCTCTATACCAAACCTTTTGTCCCTGATCCCAACGATAGCGACGAGCCTTGAGCAGATCTTTTTTCTCAAACGGGGCGCGACTAGCAAAAACGCGCATCCATTTGCAGTCCGACATCGTAAGCAATTCCTTCAAATAAGGTTTGCCGCTGGTGGGATCGGTGAAAGTCAATAAGTGTAGAAGCGCATCAGAATCTTCCAAGGCGCGGTGAGCGTCGACA
>JALHPX010000090.1 GCA_022842225.1 bacterium | reverse complement strand
TGCTGCAGCGAAAAAAAGTGCGCGCAAATTTGTGTCAATCCGAAAAAACGTTTTTAAGTTTTTTTGGGGGAGCGCGAGATCTCCCGGCTTCGTTTTATTGTGGAGGCATTCAACAAGTCTTGAGTAATGTTCGCTAGAACTATTCGCAGCCGCCGGCCCGTTTGGCGAGTGGCCCGTGCTCTCGCTTCGCTCTAAAAAACCCGCGCCTTCCCACCCTGCCTCGGCGCCAAACCCCTAAACCACCGACACCATCCTTCCAACCCCAGTCCATACCAACCCTCCCCAGCAGACTGTCTAACAAGGCAGAGCGCTTCTGGGCTTTCCCGCTCTCACACTCATCCGATTTGCCTAATACTCACCACCCTTCACCTGCTTCTTTTTGCGCCTGCCCTAACTCCATCCACGCAAGCCTCAACCCTTCGCCTTTTCTACGAGATAAGATTTTTATTTTGTTTTTTTGGGGCAGACAAAAAACGGGGATCTACAAGTCTTAAGTAATGTTCGCGAGGATTTTTCCCGGCCGGCGGTCCGTTTGGCGAGGAGCCCGCGCTCTCGCTTCGCTCGAAACCTCCGGCGCCTTCCCACTCTGCCCCGGCGCAGAACCCATAAACCACCGACGCACCCCTTCCAACCCCAGTCCATACCAACCCTCCCCAGCAAACTGTCTAACAAGGCAGATTGCTCCCGGGCTTTCCCGCTCTCATACTCCTCCGCCTCGCCTCACACCCCACCACCCTTCACCTGCTTCTTTTTGCGCCTGCCCTAACTCCATCCACGCAAGACTCAAGCCTCCGCCTTTCTGCGAGATAGGATTTTTATTTTTGTTTTTTGGGGGAGGCTGGAAAGGCGACTCACAAGTCTCAAGTATTGCTGGAGGGTGTGAGTTTAACGCTCGCCAAATCTAAATACGATGATTCTACCCGCGCAGAGCTTGGGACAAATCGTGCGTGAGATCTTCTGTCGCTTCGAGTCCAATGCTCAGACGCACCGAGTGTTCGGAGATCCCCGCAGTCACGCATTGGTCGGGAGTGAGATCGCGCGCGTAAAAGGCCTGCACTGGAGCTGCCAATGATTCACAAGAGCCCAGGCTTCCTGCCAAGGTGAAGAGTTTTAGAGAATTGAAAAAATGTTCAAGAGGGCGGTTCTTTAAATCAAACGCAATCACCGCACCGCTATCCTTCATTTGCCTTTTTGCCTGCTCGAACCCCGGATGGCTTTTTAATCCGGGATACCAAACCCGAGACACATTGGGTTGACTCTCCAACCATTGCGCCACTTCCAATGCTGTCTTCACTTGGCGCTCGCGACGAATCGAATAGGTTTTTAGTCCCCGAGAAATCAGAGCGCTCGTGTGGGGATCCAAGGTAGTGCCCACTTCTGTTGCGTCGTGACGAATCGTTTTGAGTAATTCTTTAGAACCCAAGACGGCTCCGCCCATCACATCGCCATGACCGGAAATAAACTTGGTTAAGCTATGCACATAGAGATCGGCGCCGCAGTTTTTATGATTAAGAGGGCCTGCAAAAGTATTGTCCAACAATGTCAGGATGCTGTGCTTTTTTGCCGTGCTAACTAGAAAATCAATATCCGCAATGTGTGTCATCGGGTTTGTCGGTGATTCAAACAGCATCAAACGAGTTGTTGGGCGGATGGCTTTTTGGATTTCTGGTTTATTAGAAATTGAACAGAGTGTTGATTCCACTCCGTACTTTTTTAGCAGCTCGCGCACTAAATAACGAAGCGGAGCGTAGGATTCGACAAAGAGCAGCACATGGTCGCCCGTTTTCAATAGCGAAAGCAAAGGTACGCTCAATGCCGCGCAGCCACTCGCAACCGCAAGGGCATCTTCTGTGCCTTGCAATCGCGCCAATTGCAGCTCGAGCTCTCGCGTCGTCGGATTGCTGATGCGTGTGTAGAAATACATCTCCTGATTGCGCAAGTTCTCGATTTTATCGACGGTAAATTTAACCGATTGATAGATGGGCGAAATCAGCGAACGGTTTCCCGGTTCGAGTGTCACTTGGACCGGGTGTTGGAGAATGGTGTCTTCTTTCATAAGGCGCTATAATAGGTGCATCCGTTTTTTTCCAAAACTTAATTCTCACACCGCTTCAAGGAATCCCATGAAATACTTCACTGGAGTTTCGATCTTGGCCGGAATTTCTTCGTTGGTTCTGTTCACCGGTTGCGGGGGTGGGCAGGGAGTCACCTTACAAGTGGGTTCCATACCGAGCGCCGCAGCAAGCCGCTCGGACGTTACCGATGCCGCCAAGAGCAGCACTGCCTTTGCCTATGCAAAAGTCGATGGGGTGAAACTCCAACTGACTCGTCTGCAAACCAAGTCCGGTTCTAACGAAAAGGACATTGTGAGCTGGTCGCCCTATAAAGAGGTGACGATCGCACCTGGTACAGACAACACGCTTTCGATCAGCGAAGAGGCCACGGTCGATGTCGGCACCTATACAGGTCTCAAAGTGCGCTACAACAATTCTTACAGCGTGAAGGCCTTTTGCCGCACGAGCACCTACTTTGTTTACACCACTGCGGCGGGAATCGTGCGTACGGCCGTTGGCAGCGTGACTTCTATTCCCAGCGATTACGACTACTACTCGTACCCATTTGCGGAATTGACGACGGCCACCACCGCGACGGGAACCAATTCAGAAACCATGGCCGAGACAAATGGCTCTCTGACCATCAGTGAATCCGATTCCTTAAGGCTGGCTGTACTTTTCGATCCCTCGTACCTGGTGACTTGTTACGACGGTACGGGCACCTTGGCCAGCAACAGCGACTCTTTAGCTCCGTTCAACTGGAGCAATAACAATGGCGTCGCTAAGTCCGCGTTTTTTCCTGACTCCAGTGCAAACTTCGGTATTGGTTATATCCCCATTTTTATTTGGTCGTCTTCTAATGCCTCGGAGGCTTTACCCACTGCCGAAACCTATGGCAGCTCTCTTACTGCGGGAGACTTGTCCGGCGCTACTCTGAACTACGCCGACTTGGCGATCGTCTCGTTTGCTTTTAACGCAGACGGTAACATGTTCGGTGCACGCGCGCGCATTGGCTCTAGCGGTGGTTCCAACCCGCTCTACCAGATGTTTTCGGATTACTCGATGAGTAGCTCGACATATTCGTTTAAGAACGGCGAGTGGCAGTGCAATAGCGATTACTCTGACTGCGGACCGATTCAAGATCGCAGCATCACGGGTTTCACGCGTACTACGGATTATACGTCGACATCGAGTGCCACCTATACAGACGGTCCGGATTGCGGTCAGACCATTTATTTCCCCGGCCATTCTGAATGGGGAAATCAATGCCGGTCTTGCTTAGGCTCTTCCTCCACTCTCACTTGGCGACAGCTAGTGCGGTAATCCAAGCTCGTGCTGTCGTCTCAGGTAAGAAAAACTACCGCACTT
Source organism: bacterium (assembly GCA_022842225.1). GTDB lineage: Bacteria > Bdellovibrionota > FAC87 > UBA2466 > UBA2466 > JALHPX01. Next base: position 5,959 of record JALHPX010000090.1, on the reverse strand, counting down.
TTTTGCACTGTCCCTTGATGGCTGCGCGGTGAAGGCTATCATCCTTGCACAGCCTTTCTTTAATCAGTTCAAAGCTTTAGAAACTCAAAGGGTCGGTGCCTATGCAGCGCAGAGATTTCTTGTTTCCGGCGTGCCTTTGCGTGTTTTTCTCTCTCACCTCATTTGCGGGGTTTGAAGACTCTGCGACTCTCCAAGCAAAGTTTCCCGCCTTTAGTTTTGCCTTCTTCCGTCAAATCGAGCAGGGCGTCGACGGCAAGATCACTCTCTCTGGCTCTATCTTCGATGCTTCCTTTAAGCAGACTGCCGTATTGGCTCGCTTTAACGACGATGGCAAACCAGACAAGAGTTTTGGTAAAGATGGCGTCTTCGAGTGGCTCTCCCGGCCGGGCGAGAGGGAGTTCCCCCTCAAGTTTGTTCTCACTCCGGATGGAAAGACGCTGATTGGCGAGATCTTTAGTTCTTCCGATAGTGATATTTTTTTTCGCAGGCTCGATAAAAACGGTGAGCCGGATAAAACTTTTGGCAAAGATGGCAAGGTGTCGATTGAGGCTGGCTTTGGTTCGGACGAAACGCTTACCGATTTTTTTCTGCAGGCCGACGGCTCGATTCTTTTCTTTGGCAACGTGAAGACAGGCGAAAATCTCGATCCCGTTTTGGGTCGGTTAACCAAAGATGGAGAATTGGATTCGAAGTTTGGCACGGGTGGAATTACCAATTTAGATCTCGGCAAAGGGCTGAATTTCTCTCCTGGTATCCGCGCTGTTTCCAAAGGCCGCTTCCTCGTCGGGATGAATCGAGGTTCGATTCAGAAACCAGATTACTATCTCGCCAGAATAGAGTCAGATGGGTCGCTCGACGAAACCTTTGGCGATAAAGGCTTTTGCCAGCTGGAAAAGTTTCCGTCGCCGTTGGAGCAGCTCAACGCCTTTCGATTGGATAGCAAGGGCCGCATCCTTGTTGGTGGGACTCTTAAGGATGCCTCCGATACGGATTTAGTGCTTGTGCGCTACTTAGAAGATTGCTCACTCGATACCTCCTTCGCTGAAAAGGGTATTTTTCAAAAGGATATTTTATTCGGAGGCATCGACCGCTTGCTGTTTGTCGGCGAGGATAGCAAAGGCAGGCTGCTCGTCATGGGAACAACCGCTTCCCAAGCCTTTGGCGAGGCAGAGCTTATTGTATTTCGTCTTCAAGAAGATGGTTCTATCGACGATACGTTCGGCAATGATGGCTATGTCTTGAATACGCCCGTCATTGGGCGAACTAATTTCTTCATCCCTGGCTTTATTCAAGCAGACGACAAATTCCTCATACCAACGATGTTGGGCGACTTTACCAATAGCAAACTTTTTCTGACTCGCATGCGAGTGGATGGCTCAGTGGGGGCTCCGTGAAGCTAACCTCGATCGTTATCGCTTTGTTTCTTTCTGCTTTCAGCGCCGGCGCTAGTGCAAGAGAGCCTGAGGAAGTGGCGGGCCGCCTCTTCCTCAAACTCACGGGCACTCCGCTGTCTTTGGGCGATTCCCGGCGACAGGGCATGATCGATTTGGTGAAGGCGGGGAAGCTGGAAGAGGCCGCACGCATTGCCACCGCGGATCCGGCTTTTTTCAACTTAACCATCCGGCATTGGGGAGCCCCTCTCACCAATCGTGCCGAGTCACCCGCGATTGGGTTGAACGACGCTACGGCAATGATCATTGGCCTGGCGCGCGACCAAAAAGACTTTCGCGAAATCCTCACGGGAAATTTTACCTATGGGAGCCCCGAAGTCGCTCTCTCTCCCTACAACGATCAGCACTACGCGCAAATCAGTGACTTAAATCTGGCCAAAGTTCTCACCCGCGTGGAGCCGCAGAACGCCGATTTAGACGAAGCAGCCGGTATCTTAACGTCGAGAGCTTGGGGTGAGGCCCATTTGCAGGCGGGCACCAACCGCCGTGCCATTGAGTTCACATTCCGTCAGTTTCTCTGCAATCCATTGCAGAATATGCGCGATGGCACGATTCCCGATACTCGGGTTCACCGTGATGTCGATCGCAGTCCTGGGGGGAATTCCCAAACCTATCTGACGACGTGTCGCACATGCCATGCGGGAATGGATGCTTTAGTTGGAGCGTACGCCTACTACCGATTCGATAACACAGGCCCCTTTGGTGCCGGCGTTCTGCAGGCCTCCAAAGTTCAGCGCAAGTATAATCAAAACGGCGATGTGTACCCCGAAGGCTACGTAACCACCGACGATTCCTGGATCAATCTCTTCACCGAGAACCAAAACAAGCAGCTGCAGTGGCGCGGTCCACTCTCTGGCAAAGGCATCAAAGAGTTTGGACGCATGATTGCCGATTCAGGCGCTTTTTCCAAATGCATGGTCAAACGTACCTACTCGCAAATTTGCCATCGGGATCTGGAGACCACGGAGAGCGCCGTGCTCGATGGCTTAGCTAATCGCTTTGAGCAGAGCGGCTACAAACTGCGCGAACTTTTCGAGCAAGTAGCTGTGCACCCCACGTGTCTGTAGGAGCTTTTTTATGAAGAACTTTGCCTTGGTTTATCGTCGATTCAGTCGTTTAGTGCTGATGCTAAGTCTCTTACTCTTACAGAGCTGCGGGGGCGGCAGTGAAAAGAGTGAACCAGCCGCAGTAAGCCTTGCGGAAGGTGCTTCGGCTACCGTTGGCGTGAAGAACTTTCGCCAATTGGAAGGGTCGCTACGAGCAGTCTTGGGTGTGTCCCTTGCAACAGAAGAAACTCGAGGCATTCTGAAACGACTGCCCATTGATGGAAAAGCCGACAAGGTTTCCTCGTCGTCATTGCTGGCAACAGTTCAATTAGTCGGCGCCTACTGTGAGCAATTTATTGCGGTGGAACTCCGGCAAAAATCCAATGCTCGTCGCGTACACGCAAAAGTAGACTTTTTTTCGCCAGCGAGCAAATTCTCGCCCGCTGCTCGGGAATCGGTTGTGGAAAATTATGCGCGGGTTTTTTGGCAGCGCATGCCGACCGAAGCGGAGAAGTCAGAGCTGCTAACGCTGATGGCAGATATTGAGTCGCAGTCGGAACAGCCTAAGAAGAAACTGTGGGAAATGTTGATCGGTGTCTGCACGGCTGCCGGCAGTAGCGTGGAATTTATTCGAATCTAGTCGGAGTGTTTCACATTGAGGAGAGTATGAGTCCTATTCAAAAGGCTTTTCGTTATGCCGATCACCATCCAGTTACCAGGCGTCAGTTCTTAGGTCTGGGTATTGGCCAGGCGCTATCGCTGATGTTTCTGCCGGACCTGATATCCGGCTTTGGCAAGCAGTCCTGGGCCTCTAGCTGTGAAACCCCTCTCTCTAGTTTGCATCCGTTCTTATTGTTTGACTGCGTCGGCGGAGCCTCACTTGCCGGTAATTTTGTCGTCGGCAAAAGCGGCGGCGCAGAGGACTACTTAAAATCTTACGACACCATGGGAGTGGCCAAGTCTCCCGCTGCTGGCCAGGTAGTGGATACGAGCTTCGGTTTGCCGCTCTTTACATCACTGAGCAAAATCCATGAGGGAATGTTGTCGCAGATGACAGTGGAAACCAGGAAACGGCTGCGAATGGCTTCCGTCTGCAACTCTAGCCAAGATGACAGTAGCGACAATGCCCTTTCACCCGCGATCTTGATCTCCAAAGCAGGATTAAATGGCCGTTACTTTAAAGGCGGTTTGGGATCGATAGGGACGGATTCCGGCGGCAACTCACAAAGCCCGCTTATCGACGCTACGATGCAACCCGTGGCAGTTAGTTCGCTCAATGATATTTCCGAAAGTCTCAACTACGGCACCGCACTCTCTAAGCTCTCGACCGCGCAGAGAACTCGGCTTGCCAAATCTCTCTCGCGTCTGGGCGAATCTCAGGCTCGCAAAGTCGCGGGCATGCGAATGGCGGATCAGTTCACGCTACTGGCTAATTGCGGCCTGCAAAAGAATATCGAGTTTGCGGGACCGATCAAAGGAATCAACCCACTCGAGAACGCCGCTGTTGCGCCGCTCTTGCAGGGAGCGACGCCGGAAGTCACTCGCTTGGGCGCCATCGCGTACAACGTCTTGCAGCGCAATTGCGGAGTGGGCGTGCACACGATCGCGGGATGCGACTATCACGACGGTACACAAACCACGGGCGATGCGAAGGATTTAGAAATCGGCGTCAGTATTGGCATGGCGGTGGAAATGGCAGCGCGCTTAAAGCAGCCGCTGTTTTTCGCCGTGATTTCCGACGGCAGCACCTACTCGGATGTCGGCACGCGCATTTGGCGCGGCGATGCCGGACAAAAGGGCTTGGCCGTGATGGGCTACTACCATCCAACGAACGTGCCCACACTGCGCACAAATCAAATCGGCGCGTTTACCGACGGCCAGGGAGTCGATCGCACCACGTATGTGGGAGTAGAGCCGCGCCGAGCTGCGTATACTATTGTCGCCAACTATCTAAGCGTGAACGGCAAGCTAGGAGAGTTTGAGACGTTGGTATCTCAATCCGAGTTTGAGCCGTCTAAACTAGATTCTCATATTGCTTTCGGTTAACGCGTGAAATCACTCTTTCTCATTCTGGGTTGTGTTGTTGCGCTCTCCGGTTGCAATTACCGAGAAAGCAAGGTGCCGCCGCAACCCGTGTTGAATGCGAGTTCAGGGCTGCGTGCCTTTCAGGAAACGGTCTATGCACATGCGCGAGCAAATTGCGTGCAGTGCCACAGCTGGCGACAGCCGCCGTTGTTTGCAGCAGAGAATGTTGAAGAGGCCTACGCCGCCGCCAAGCCCTATGCGGACTTTCATTCCATCAAAGATTCCACCTTCGTATTTCGAACCAAGAATGGCCATTGCGGGCAAGCTTGCGAAACAGACGGCACGCACATGCAAGCGCTGATTCAGGAGTGGTGGGAGAAGGGAGAGAATGCACAGCAGCCACCAACGCCTCAGGAGTCTACGCTTCTTACCGACGCCATTGCTTTGCCCGAACTAAAGAAAATCAAAGGTGGGTTTGTAAAGTTATCGTGGACCTTGGATGCGCTAACCCCGGCACGCGTTCAACAAACCTCGGAGCGATTTGAATTGGAAGTAGAGCGCTTTGATGTTTCCTCCTACCGCTTTAGACAACCCAGAATCCACACTGCCGATCGAGCGCTGGAAGTACGTGGCATTAAGATTCTAATCGATGGAGCAAGCGATCTCACGGGCAACGCTTACTTAAAGATTGAGAACAAGATCGCGGCGCACTCGGCTCCCTTGCTTTCGATCAAACATCAACTGGTGCCGGTATCATCGGCAGCCGAGCCGATAGTGCAGATTTCCTTTCGCCATTTGGCTGAAATTCCAAACGTAGAGTGTAGTGAGCCAACACTGTTTGAAAATAAGGCGCTACCGATTTTGGCGTCGCGTTGCCAAAGCTGCCACGGCAAAATGCCTTCGTCGCAGTTTCATTTGGTTAACGAGACAGAAGAGGCCTGTAGGGCCAGCAGGCAGTTGGTAAACGTGGTAAGCCCGCTCGATTCGCCGTTAATCGCGGTACCGTTCTTACAAGCAGCTTCACACCCCGCCCGTGTTCTCACACCAGAGGAAGCGCGAAGTATTAACGATTGGATTGCTGCGGAAGTTAAATCTTGGTGACCGTCAAACCCGTCGCCGTGTTCTCTTGCCCGTCGAAATTTCCCGATTTGCTCTGTGCTAATTGGTACCAGAGATGGCCATTCTTAGAATTGAGCTTTTGGATGCTGCGCGATAGATGGCGCACGGCCTTCTGAGACTTTGCGACTTTCCGTCGCAGGCGCAATACATAACCAAGCAAGACCAAATTGACTAAGGTGCAGACAGCTGTCGAATAGATAAGCATTTCCATAAGCACGTCCCTGCGAATTAATAGGTTCTAATCTATTTTTTTGCATATCTGGGGCCACTCCTTTTAAATGACTCTCACAACTAAAGTTGTTCATAGGGGAGGGTTTG
>JALHPX010000089.1:2194-9382 GCA_022842225.1 bacterium | reverse complement strand
TCCAGGTAGGTGGACGATTTACTTTGATGACGTTGATAAGAACCGTAACGTTGGCGCTAAGTGGTTCTTTGTCTTTTACTTTTACAACCACCGTTGCAGTGCCGACATCGGGACGCTGGGGCGTTCCTGTGACCGAACCATTGGCGCCGATGGTGACCCACGCTGGACCCGAAACTTTTTCAAAGGTCAGCGCATCGCCATCGATATCTTTGGCAAATGCAGCAATTGTTTCGCTGTAAGCAAGACGCTCAGGCGCATCTTTGAGCTGAATAGGGTTCTGCGTCCATTCAGGTGCTTTGTTGATTTGGATGACCGTAACTTGGACTTCCGTTTCAACAGCGGTATTGACGTTGTCGGACACCTTGACGCGTAGTTTGTGTAGCCCAATGTCTGCGCGGCGAGGAATACCCTTCACGGTACCGTCGCTATTGACGGTGATCCAGTTTGGACCCGACAGCATTTCAAATCCCAGGAGATCGCCATCTGCGTCTTTCACGTAGGTGCGAAGATCTTCTGAGTAGTCTGCGTCTTCTTTGGCGTTCTTCAATACAACTGGGTTGGAATTCCAAGTGGGTGGCGTATTCGTGATTCTGATTTGAACGCGGGCTTGTGCGGTGAGTTTGCCGTCGCTTACTTCGACTACGAATTCGTTTTGGCCGACATCGGCGTTCTTCGGAGTTCCGGAGAATACACCGGCGGAGGAGAAGTCACCCCATGCTGGGCCCGAGATCTTTTTGAAAGTCAGTGCATCGCCATCGATATCGCGCGCAAAGCCGCTAATGTCGCTGGAGACCAGTTTCTTCACCGGTGCCGCTGGCAAAATAATCGGGTCCATTGACCAGATAGGCGCCTTATTCACCGTCTTGACGTTGAACTTCACAACAGTGGTGGCAGTGAGAGACACGCCATCGACAACTTGAGTGAGCTTGACGTTGAGAGTGACTGCGCCGGCGTCTTTGCGAACGGGAATTCCCGAGAGTCCGCCGTTGCCATCAAAATTCAACCAGGCTGGTTTGCCAGAGACGATCGAGAAGGTGATGGGCTCTGGTTCAAACTTCGCGACGTTCGCCGCGGTGTTGATGGTTTGAACGTAAGAGAGATCTTCCAGTGCGTCCGGGAGGATGATTGGGTTGACCAAGAACTTAGGCGCATCGGCTACTTTGAGAACTTCGCCGAAGCCTTTTTTCTTAGCGGTTAGGCCGGTCGCTCCAGTTGCTACTAGAATCAGATCAAAAGTTCCAACGTTTCCGCGAACGGGCGTGCCCTCTAGTTTATTGCCAGTGATTCTTAACCAGGAGGCGTTGTTACGTGGGTCTTCGATTGAGAAAGTGAGCTTTTCGCCATCGGGCTGAGAGGCGAGGGTGGTTAGGTCGATAGAGACCAATTTGTCTTCTGGCCATTTTCCTAAATCGGTATTGGCCCATACAGGAGGATTTGCCGAGACAATCTTGAGTGTGCGGGTATCGCCGGTATCAACTTCTTCGCCGGGTTTTGGTTTGCGGCGGACAGTGAGGCGGAAGCTGGCTCCAGGAGCAACCGGAGTGAGTGACATTGTATCGCCTGAAACCGTGATCCAGCTGGGCGGATTAGTTGGCAGCCATTCCAGGTCTTCGGCGATGTTCGGATTAGTGAGCAGCGCGCGCAGGTCGAGTTGGCTGGTTATTCCGCTCGGGAGAATCTTCTCGATTGTCCCCGTGGGTTCTGCGTACAGTGGGCGATCCGCAGCTTGTGCGATCCCCCCGTGTACGACCAAAAACAAAAACGCAATCAACCGCGAAAAACGCCAAACGCCCATATGCTCTCCCCGAGTTCCCATACTGGACGGGAACTCTTTACGGATTGTGGTTAAAACGTGGACCTAGTGAATGCTTTGCTGGGGGAAGATCGTGACGGCACTGTGCAAGAACTTTGTGTGTCTCGCGCGGCCAGACGTCTCCAACGTAATTATCGGCGCAACTGTCGATAAACTTGATGCGCACGTCGTCAGGCCTTATTCTTGCCGCGATGAGAGACACTATATTGCCGTACTCAATCTACACCCGGGTTATCTTCGTCGCCTGGTTGGCGATCTTGAGCACTAGCTGCACTCCAACTGCGAAAAGCGTTAACACCGTTGCTTCGGATCCCTTGGTCGACGCAGGACGAAAGCTAGCCGTCGAGAAGACTTGCACTACGTGTCATAGTCTTAACGGACAGCCTGGCGTTGGTCCTACATTCGTAAAGTTGTATGGTCGTAAAGAGAAGCTAACGGATGGAACAGAGGTGCTTGTCGACGATGCCTATATTAAAGAGTCTATCCTGAATCCGGCGGCAAAAATAGTTGCGCGGCACACGCCATCGATGCCCGTGATCCCTCTGACTGACGCGGAGCTAGAGCAGATTTTGGCGCTCATTAAATCACTGAAATAACTAGGTGTTATACAGGTCCACCGGCTTCACGTCGGCTTGAAAAGCCGCGCTGGTACGCGTCGCTTCCGGCAGCTGTTCGTCGAGTGAGTGGCGGTAGTGCACGCACCCATTCATAAACTCAGGCCAACTGGGCACCTGCAAGGTAGCGGCGGTTTTATCGGGGAGTAGATTCCAGAGATCAGGGTGATACCAACACAATTCATGTCCAGTGCTATCGCGGTGTTGGCGAATGCCGGCGCGGAGTTTTTTTGCTTCGGCGAGGAGTTCATCGCGGGAAAGGTTTTCCAGGTCGTGATCTAGCTCTGTGTTTTTCATAAAAGCTCTTGCGGTACCTAATTTCCCGTCGATATTTCGGCTTGTGCCTCGAGAGCCAAGTACAGGTCTCCAACCGATGGATACAATCCGCCTCCTACTGCCGCAGATCCCGGATAAAGGGTGACGTAGAAATCTTTTTTGGCGGCTGCTCCCGAGTTTTCATCCAGACATGGCAGGATATCTTTGCCGCCTTTGCCTAGCCAAAAGATGGCTGGCAAGAAAATTTTTCCATCTAGCAACACAGGTTGCACCCGGAGATCCCGATTATAAGATTGAGATGCCAGGATACTTCCCGCTTTGTGTTCGTCTGACAATTGAGCATTATTGCTACAACCGTATCCGAAAGCGTAGCGAGTATTGACGTTGATCTGAGGAATTTGGGTGGGTGGAAACGATTTTGCCGGCACGTAAAAAGCTGCCAACTTAGCCAGCCCCTGAGCGGTGGTAGACGACAGACTTTCCAAATCGTTTGCGAGGAAAGTTTCCTGCGTGGTTAAAAACTTGTCCCCGTCGATGTGCAAATTGGCTCTCACTTGGGAAATGCATTTCGTGCGGTTGAACCATTTGGGTTTGGTACCCGGTTGCAGTTTCAGTTGGTAAACGGCAGGTCCCGACACCTGCTGACTGGGGCGAAGGAATTGGATCTCCCCCCGATCTTGAATCCTTCCATTGCCTAGCTGCGAATAAGAGAGCTCGAGGATCGATCCTCCTTGCACGTAGTAACGAAACGAACTTACTGTAAAAGGCTCTCCGCAAATCCAGCTTCCTTCGAACGTGAGGCGTTCTGCGAGCGGTTTCGTATGTGAAGCCCCTGTGTAATCCGCCACGGTAAAGAAAGGACTCAGGTCGCTAGTCGACTTAGAATCTGCAGTTCCTATCAGCGCTAAAATCACTCCCAAAGCACAAATCAATGACTTCATTTTTGCTCCCTTGTTGCCCTTACAGCAGAATTAACGCGCAGTGTAAATAAGCTAACGAAACGCCAGCGTGGAACTTCTACCCTGTAAATTCTATTGACTTGCCGAGCCATCAGACTGATTTCTCTAGTACATTTCAACTGGGTTTAGGGGGTTTGATGCGAAGTTCTGCATTCTTCTTTTTGATTTTTTCTGTTTTAGCGACAGCCGCGGCCACTGCGGCCGAGCCCTTCAAAACCGAACTGGCCCGTCTCAGGCACATGGACGAAGCTCCGGCGCCGATTGCCCAAGCAGGTAAAGCCGTCGTCGAAATTGAGATGGCGACTGGCGGAGGCACCGGATTTTTCATGAGCGAAGATGGCTTGCTCGCGACCAACCACCATGTCGTGCCTCCCGAAGATTGCCCAGCCAATGGGTGTTTCCTTACGCTGAAGCGCAATTTCATCGGCAAGGGCGTTGCAGCGGATGTAGGTTTGTACTTTCTCACCCCCGTCCTCACTCTTACGGAGTACGACATCACCGTCTTGCAAGTTTGGGCCGCGCCTCCAAAAGAGCGCCACTTGGAACCAAGCCAAAAACTCAAAACGCCCGATTACATTAAACCCGGCAGCAGTACTTCGACCGTTGGCGATACTATTTATGTAGTCGGTCACCCTGCACTCGGAGTACAGCGCTGGACGGGCGGTAAGCTCCACAAAAAAAGTGGCGACTGGCGAGGTGCCAACTTGATGGTGCTTTCTGGAATGAGCGGAAGTCCCATCTTGAACGAAGCCGGAGAAGTAAAAGGCATTGTTCATCGTTCGATGGCCGATGCCGGGTATTCGGCTTTAGATCTTAATCAGCTTCGCGGCGTTGGGTATTACACCAGCTGGTCCGCATTTGAGCGATTCTGGGAAAACCACAAGGACAAAATCGACGAGCTCTCGCTCGATGGTTATGTCTATCTTCCCGCTGATCCGATTGTTTCGGCCGACGATTTTGCGGAGTTCATGGAGAGCGTAGAGCTCACTGATATAGCGGCTCTCATGCAAAGCCGTCGCACCAGCGTGATTTCTATGAATCCAGAATCCGACGACGAGGACGAGATGGATGAGGGAGATGGGGACATCATCCCTAAGAAAAAGAAAGCCGCAAAAGCCAAGCCCAAAAAGCAGCGAGTTGGGAAACTCAAAGTCAGCAGCTTGTTGCTAAAAATTTGTGACCTCGAAGTGAAGAGCGAAGAGGCGATGGCCGAGCCAGAGTATGGCTACTCTGCCTGCGTCTCTGCGTTGGATTGGATCGAGTGCCGCAAACCCGAAGAAGTGCAGACAACGGAAATCGTCGGTCTGACGCCGAAGGAAGCAAAAAACTGGGACTATAAATTTTGCCCCGATAAAGATGAGCAGGAAGAATGGACCAAGTTATTCGGTGAGGTGGCCGAGCTGCTCGAGCTGAAGAATCAAGATGCCGTCGATTTCGTGACAAGTGCTGCCGGTATTTTTGAAACAACGACCGAAAAGCAAATTCAAGCCACGAAAGCCGATGTGACGAAATACTTGGCTACCCACCCAGACATAACCCTGCTCGAGAGAGCCTCCGCAATTGCTGCTTATGCTGATTCGCTCGACGAAGAAGTCGCTGACGGCTGGACGCTTGGAAAAGTTCTCAAGGAATATTCTACGGTAGAAAGCCGCGAGATGTTTTTGGAGCCGCTCTTCACGGCGTTCGAATCGATGTACGACGGCGAGTTGGCAGTAGATTCCCCGCTCACGCACTTTGCTAATACGTTTTCGTCCGATCCGAGAGTGCCGGTGGTGCTGAAGATCGATTTGGAGGCGGTTGTGTCGAGCGGCGCTTTGCACAAGACCAAACCCAAAGCTATCGGTAGTAAATATAATCGCCGGACCCGCAGTTTAATGAGAACTGGCTTCCAGAAAAAACATAAGAGCACTGATGCGTTCCTAAAGTTAAACAAGGACTTGTCCCGGATAATCCAGTTACCGTGACCTCGGTGGTTCCGAACGAACCCAGCATCGGTTCATAGGTGCCGGTGCTGGTGCAGGCACCGGTGAGGCTCAGGGTGAGTGTGCAATCGGTGCCGAGAACAGCCGTGCCACCCGTGTTGCCATTCCAAGAGCCATTGTAGCTGCTGCTACATTGTGTCGTCGAGCCAGCGGGGACCGCGGCCTGTTTGTTGGTGCCGCAAGACGATAAAACTAAAAAGAGAAGTACCTGAATTCCTTTTGAGTACACATTCCCCCCTGGAAAAAAACTCAACGCCAATGTAACCCAAGTAAAACTCCTTGGCATCTCGCTTGCAGCCTCATCTGGGTCACAACGGTTTCTGTCGGTTTCGTCCACTGGAGAGAGTTTTTTGTTAGCTCGAGGCCTAAAAACATTGCCCGCTTTATCGGGGATTTTTCTGTTCCTCGCCGCGTCGACTTTGAACGCCGGTGATCCAAATCACCAGCAGTACCGTCGAAGCACTTCCAGCCCAGTCAGTGTTTGTGCCTGGGGAATGAGTTTGATGGGCAAACGGCTTTCTTCCAATCCGCAGCTCGTTGCGATGTCTCCGCGATCCTCTAGCATCGTCAATGTGAGTGATGACGGACGAGTCGAACGCATTCAGATCCCGCAGGCGCATTTGATGAAGCCGAGCTCTTTGGAAGACGAAAGCATACAAAACAGATTCTGGCCGGAGAACGGTAGCTACCAATTGGAATTGAGCCCCGGCGAAGAGGTTACAGCGGTTGCCTTTGGCGTGCGTACTCGGGAGCTGGACGATTCGCGTATTGTCATCGGCACCTCCGACGGCAGGATTGCGGTGCTGTCAGGAAATTTGAAGGCGGAAGACCCACTCGTCACTCCTCTCCAATTCGCCAATGATGGCATAGGTGAGGTGAAGAAAATACGAATCGCCGAGGATCAGTTCGGCTTTCAAGTGCTCGTAGGAAATCGTGCCTCGGCTCATTTTATCGACGATGGCTCGCACCAGTGGAACTTCAATGCGACGGCTTCCGATAGGAGATTCACGCATAACAACGGGGTCAACGACGCCGCCTTCGGGCTCGGAAATACGTACGTCACGGTGGGAGGGGATAATCTCGGGCGAGTGTATGTGAGTCGCCCCGGCAGACAAGATCCCTCCAACCCATTGAGATTGCTCTCTCCCGATGGCGAGGCGGTGCCCGCTCCGAATCAGCTTATAAAAATAGCCGTTGCTCCAGTTGCCGACACACATTGGTTTGTTACCGCTGACGAACACGGCAAGGTTCTGGCTTATCAGCGCCACCTTCAGGGAGGTTCCGATAAGAAATTGCCGACAGAACTTTTGCCGGGTGGCACCGCAATTCGTGAGATGGTGTTTGAACCCTCCGCCGACGATCCCAAGTTGCTCGTGATTACTGCGGATGGCAGCCCAAAGATTTTCCGCTTTCATTCCAACTCGAACAAACCCAAGGAAGTGGCTTTTCCGATATTTGAACGCGTGACCAGTGCGGCCTGGGTCTCCAAGGATGTCCTCTTAATCGGAACCGAAACAGGCGAAGTGCAGAAGTGGGATGTGCAT